>CAYWZD010000119.1:0-9757 GCA_964462755.1 uncultured Victivallales bacterium
CCGCTACGGCAGTTTTCTGCTTCCCATGGACGAGGCGCTGGCCCTGATCGCGCTCGATCTTTCCGGACGTCCGATGCTGGTGTACGACCTGACGCCTCCCGCGGCTCTGATCCGTGATATGGATACCGCGCTTTTTCACGAATTCTTCCAGGCGTTCTGCGTCAAGGGCGGCGTGAATCTTCATATCCGGCTTCTGGCGGGCGAAGAGGTGCATCACGTGTTTGAGGCCGTCTTCAAGGGACTGGGCCGGGCACTGGAACAGGCGGTCTCCCCGGACCCGCGGGAGAAAGGCGTGCCTTCCACCAAAGGAATTCTCTGAACCATCCGAGAAGCGGGAATCGAATCCATGCCTGAATTCATTTGCGATCACTGCGGAAATTCCTTCAAGGCGGAGCCCCGGGAGGACGGGACCATTGTCTGCACCTCCTGCGGCGTCGCTGTTCATGCCTCCAACGCCGATATTCCGCTCCCCGCGGGATCTCGGGTCGCCGGTTTTGAGATTATCCGGCATCTGGCTTCCGGAGGCATGGGAAACGTCTATGTGGCCGAACAGCTTTCCATGGAACGCACGGTGGCCCTGAAGATACTGAACCCCCGCCTGATCGACGAGGCGAACGTGGGCCGCTTCCTCGAGGAAGCCCGGAACACCGCTAAATTCCAGAATCCGCATGTGGTCAGCGTCATCGACGCGGGCGTTTCGGAGGAGGGACTTTATTATATCGCCATGCAGTATGTGGAAGGCGAGACGCTGGAAGCCCTGCTGGAAAGAGGACGGACCTTTACCGAGGACGAGGCCCTCATGACCGCCATCACGGTGGCCGGGGCCCTCAAGACCATCTGGAGCAAATTCCAGATGTTCCACAAGGACATCAAGCCGGGCAACATCATGCTGACGCCCGACAACGACGCCATGATCATGGATATGGGAATCGCCCAGGGCCGCGGCGCCAGCGTGATGGTCAACGGCCAGGTGGAGGGCTCTCCTTATTATATGAGCCCGGAACAGGCGCGCGGGGACGTCCTCTCATGGAGCACCGACCTCTATTCCCTCGGTGCCACCGTCTACCAGATGGTGACGGGTGTCTTTCCCTACGACGCGCCGACCATCGAGGGAATCCTGCTCCAGCACAATTCGGCCCCGTTCCCCGAGCCGGAAACCCGTGCGCCCCATATCTATGTGTCGCCCCAGCTGACCGCGCTGCTCCGCCGGATGATGGGGAAAACTCCCGCCGACCGTTTCGCTTCCTGGGAAGAGTTCATCGAAGCGGCGCGGCACATCCTGACCTGTTACTGGGAACTGAACGGATCGCCGGTTTCCAAGACGAAGCGCCATCTGGTTCTGGGCACCGCCTCCTCGCCGGCTTTGCCGCCGGTGGTGGTCCAGCGTCCGTCGTCAACGCTCCGTTTCGCTTTCTTCGGAATGATCATTTTCCTTCTCGCCGCCGCATTGACGGGCGGCACATTCCTGTATCTGGCGGCCAAGAAGAACTCATCGAATGCCTCCGCCTATCTCCACCCGGTCCGGAAAATGCTCTCCTCCCCGCATCCGGACATGGTGGCCATCGACGCGTATATCAAGAAGTCCGAGAAATATTTCGACAAGTTCGGGGTCGCCCCTTCCGTCAGACGCGACTTCAAAGAACTCAAAAAACGGGTGGAGGACTACAAGTCGGCGGTGTTTCAGGAGGGGGCCATCATCAATTCGCTGGACACTTTCATCGCAAACAAACTTCAGGATGCGGAACTGGAGACGGTCCAGGGAAACGCCCTTCTTCAAAAGGAGCCGGAAAAAGCGAAAATTCATTATCTGGCAGCTGCCCGGCACCTTCAGGAAGCTCGGGACAAACTGAATGCCACCCGCTTCACGGTGACCGCCAACATCCGGAGGCTGGAGACGCTCCGTCAGCGGGTCAATACCGCTTCCGAAGCCGTCATCCGGATTCTCCGGCAGAACCACCTTCTTCGTCCATACGGAGGGGGCGGGCGTCATCCGGCTCCTCCTCCCGACCGGGAACCTAAAGGCGAGCTCGGCAGAAGAGCCGGCGTTCCGGGACCGGCACCCGTCCCGGCTTCCGTTCGGACGCAGACTCCGGCTTCCGCCCCCGCCGCTGAAAAGAAAAAAGCCGTTCCGCCTGTGACGGCTCCCTCCTCCCGTCCGAAGGAAAAAGACCGGGAGAAAGAAGAACGGATGCTTCAGGAACAGAAGCGTCTGGCTGGAATCCGTGCCCGTTACGGCAAAATGCTTGCCGATGAAAAGGACCGCATCCGCATTCTTCTGGTTCTGGCGGAGCCTCCGAAGAAGTTCGGGGAAAAGAGTCCTGTTTTCTCTCCGTTCCTGCAAAAAAACGATGCTCCGGTTCTGAAGGCGCTCAACGATGAACATCAGAAATGGCTCGATTCCATGGAAAACGTGGTCGGACAGACCGGAGAAATCTGGAATATGCTGTACGACTCCAGAAGAAACTTTTCCGGATATACGTTCACGGTTCCGAAAACGGATAAGAAGATGCTGCTGGGAACCATCATCCGCGACGACGTCGTTCTTCATTACAAGAATCATCCCAATGAAAGATTCTCGTTCACAGAACTCAACCCGCAGGAGTGGAAGGACTTTATCAAGCATTCTGCCTCGATGAAGGGGAAAAAGGATGTTCTTTCCGCTTATTTCCTGCTGACCGCCGACTTCATGGAAGCGAAGAACTCCGGGGACCCTTTCATTGTTCAGGAACTTCCGAAACTCCGCGACGCCTACTACCGTTTCCTCTCCGGGGAAAAGGTCGCCGGGGTGGATGAAAAACTCCGGATGTCTCCGGAAGAAGCGCTCCAACGGCACGGGGGAAACCCTGCCTTTGCCCCGTACAGGGAGAAAATACTCAACAAGATCCGTTCAAAAAATCCAACGACTCCGAAAGGAAACAAATGAGACCAGCATTCGTATTTTCAGGACAGGGCGCACAAAAAGTGGGAATGGGGAAAGAACTTTTCGAACAGAGCGCCGCGGCGGCGAAAGTCTATGCCGAGGCCGACTCCGTTCTTGACTGGAAAGTATCCGAACTTTGTTTCAACGGACCCGAAGAAAAACTCACGGAAAGCCGCTACTGCCAGGTGGCGATCTTTGTCACCAGCATGGCCTGCCTTGCCGCATTCAATGAAAAATATCCCGATGTCCGGCCTGTCGGCGCGGCCGGACTCAGCCTCGGCGAATACGGCGCGCTCTGCTGCGCCGGTTACTTCCGCTTCCCGGATGCCCTGCGTCTGGTGGCACGGCGCGCGGAACTGATGGACGCCGCCTGCCGCGCGGAAGCCGGAACCATGGCCAGCATCCTGACCAACGGAACCACTCCGCCGGAAGTATTCGCGCAAGTCTGCGCCGAATGTGGAATCGACGTGGCGAACTTCAACTCTCCGGCCCAGACCGTCATCAGCGGCACGGTGGACGGCGTGGCGAAGGCCTCCGCGGTTCTCAAGGACAAGGAGGGCGTGCGCCGGATCATTCCCCTGAACGTGGCCGGCGCCTATCACTCCCGGATGATGGCCGGGGCGGGAGAACAGCTCCGGCCGGTTCTGGAGTCGGTTCCCGTTGCGAAGAACGAGGTTCCCGTGGCTCAGAATTTCACGGGGAAGGTGACGGAAGACTATACGCAGATCCGGGAAAATCTGGTCCGCCAGGTGGCCGGGAGCGTCCGCTGGGTGGACTGTGTGCAGTCGCTGTCCGCTCTGGGGGCGGACACCTTCATCGAGTTCGGTCCCGGGACGGTCCTGACCGGACTGATCAAGAAAATCGACGCGTCGAAGACGACCTGGAACGTGTCTTCGGCGGAGGACCTGAATAAACTGGAACTGCAATAACATCAAGAACCTGAAAACAAAGGAGAAAGAAAAGAATGAGCTGCAAAAAATTGGAAGGGCGTATTGCTCTGGTGACGGGCGGAGCGCGCGGCATCGGCCGTGCCATCTGCGAAAAACTGGCGTCGGAAGGCGCGGTCGTTGCAATGGTGGACATCCTTCTGGACGTTGCGGAGAAAACCGCCGCGGAATTCAAGGCGCAGGGCTATGAGGCCATGGCGATCCAGGCCAACGTCGCCAAGCCGGAAGAAGCCGAAAAAGCGGTGGAAGCCGTCGTGGAAAAATATGGCAAGCTGGACATCCTCGTCAACAACGCCGGAGTGACCCGCGACACGCTGATGATGAAAATGACGGAACAGGACTGGGATCTGGTTCTGTCGGTCAACCTCAAGGGCACCTTCAACTTCACCAAGTCCGCGACCCGCGTCATGATGAAGGCCCGCTACGGAAAGATCGTGAACATCGCGTCCGTCGTCGGACGGATGGGCAACGCCGGACAGGCCAACTATTCCGCGTCCAAGGCGGGCGTGATCGGCCTGACCAAGACCACGGCGCGCGAATTCGGAAGCCGCAACATCACGGCCAACGCGATCGCCCCCGGGTATATCCAGACAGACATGACCGACAAGCTGCCGCAGGCGGCGCGGGATGCGTTCCTGAACAACATTCCCCTGAAACGCGCTGGACAGCCCGCGGACGTTGCGAACGCGGTATTTTTCTTCTGCCAGGACGAGTCCGCCTACATTACCGGACAGGTTTTGAATGTCGACGGCGGATTTTTGATGTCCTGACGTGAAAAAAAATCAGGCTATTTCGCAAAAAGACTTGAATTTTTGAAAAGCCGTGCAATATTATATCGCATGTGGTGTCAAAAACCAACCCGAAAATTAACTATATGAAAGGATTTGGAATGTCCACAGCAGAAAAAGTCAAAAAGATCGTTGTCGAGCAGCTCGGTGTTGCTGAAGACCAGGTTACGGAAGATGCCAAGTTCATCGAAGATCTCGGCGCGGATTCTCTCGACCAGGTCGAACTGGTTATGGCTCTTGAAGAAGAATTCGGTTCCGATATCCCGGACGAAGATGCCGAGAAGCTGACGACCGTCGGCGAAGCCATCAAATACATTGAAGGCAAGCAGAAGGCTTGATTTCGTTCTTTTGCTTATGTTTGCGGGTCGTCCCCTCATCGGGAGACCCGCTTTTGCTATCCACGGAGGATTGAATGTACCAAAGACGTGTTGTGATTACTGGAATCGGCGCAATCTCCTGTGTCGGCCACAATGTCCAGGATTTTTGGAATGCCATTGTCAATGGAAAGTGCGGACTTGGAAAAGTCGAACGGTTCGACCTCAGTGGGTATCGTACTCAGATTGCGGGCGAAGTCAAGAATTTCGACCCGACCCGTTATATGTCTGAAAAAGAAGCCAGAAGGCTTGATGACTTTACCCTTTATGCCGTCGCGGCCGCGGATGAGGCGCTCAAGAGCTCCCATCTTCCGCTGGATCTCCGTGACGGTTCCGTCGTTAATCCCGATCGCGTCGGTATTTGCATCGGCAGCGGCATCGGCGGAATGCGGACTCTGGAAGAACAATGCGCAACCCTGATCGAAAGGGGACCCTCCCGGGTTTCTCCTTTCCTGATCCCCATGATGATTGCGGATATGGGGTCCGGCGCGCTTTCCATCCGTTATGGGGCGAAAGGCCCGAATTTTACGGCGATTTCCGCTTGTGCCACCGCTACCCATTCCCTCGGGGAGTCTTTCTGTACCGTGGCCCGCGGCGATGCCGACATCATGATCAGCGGAGGCGCGGAAGCCTCTGTTTCCAAACTCGGAATGGCCGGGTTCTGCGCCATGAAGGCCATGAGCCAGAGAAATGACGATCCGATGCACGCCAGCCGCCCGTTCGACCGCGACCGCGATGGTTTCGTCATGTCGGAGGGCGCCGGAATTCTGGTGCTTGAGGAACTCGAACACGCCAAGCGCCGCGGCGCACCGATCTTTGCGGAAATTGTCAGCTACGGCGCCACCGGCGACGCGTATCATATTACTTCTCCCGCTCCGGAAGGCGAAGGGGCGGCGCGCGCCATGCAGGTCGCGCTGAAGAACGCGGGGCTCAATCCCGAGGACATCGACTACGTCAATGCCCACGGCACCAGCACCTCTCTGAACGATAAGTTCGAGACGCAGGCGCTGAAAAAGGTTTTCGGAGACGGTGTTTCCAAGGTCGCCATCAGCAGCACCAAAGGCACGATGGGACACTCTCTCGGCGCGGCAGGCGGGCTGGAGACCATCATCTGCATCCTTGCCATCCGCGATGGAATTGTGCCTCCCACGATCAATTACGAGACGCCCGATCCGGAATGCGATTTGGACTATACCCCGAATTCCGCCCGTGAAAGGGTTATCAATACGGCAATCAATACTAACTTGGGGTTTGGCGGACACAACGGCGTTCTGATCATGAAGAAATTCGCAGAGTAAAATCTCTTATTTCAACAGAAAATCAGAATCCTGAAAATGCGCACCATGCCCGGAACGGAGATGTGTTTATGAAAAAAGCTGTGTTCACTGCCATGACAGCGGTCTCTCTGCCTGTCCTCCTCTCTTCCTGCGGCCTTTTTGAGCAGAGCAGCAGTTCGAATCTTCCGCCTCCGACGCAGACTTCTACCGTTCCCCTGTCCAAGATGGAGATTCCGAAGCAGGAAGCTCCCAAGTCTGCTTCGGAAGTGAAGAAGACCGAGGCCGCCCCGAAGACGGAAGCCGCGCCTGTCGCGGACGTGAAAAATACCGAGGCCGCGCCGAAGTCGGAAGCCGCACCCGTTGCGGAAGTGAAGAAGACCGAGGCCGCCCCGAAGACGGAAGCCGCGCCTGTCGCGGACGTGAAGAAGACTGAAGAAGCCCCGAAAGCGGAAATGGTGAAAACCGCTCTTCCGGCCAAAATCGAGCTTCCCTGCAAGTATATTGTCAAAACCGATGACAGTTTGTGGCGTCTTTCCGTGGAATACTACGGAAAAGGGGCGAAGTGGACGAAGATTTACGAAGCCAACAAAGACAAGATCAAGAACCCTGACCATCTCGAGCCGGGAGTGGAACTGACGATCCCGGCGTTAGTTACGAATCAATGAACAGTAGTGAAGACGAACCTTCCGGGGATGATCCGTCCACCGGAAAATATTTTTTCAGCACTCCGTTGGAGATGGAGGCGTTGTTTGCCGGCTGTTTCCAGCAGAATCTGCGCAAAATGGGAAACTGTCTGGGCGTGAAGCCCGTCGTGCGGGATTTACGTCTCCAGCTTGTTTCCGCCGAACCGTCGAAAGTGCAGCGGGTCTTGGCTTTTCTCAAGCGGCTGGAACAGCTCCGGCAGGGAAACTCCGCAAAACGGGTCGATCAGCAGGACTTCGACCAGTTGCTTTCCGCTTTTCAGAACTCCACGGAGAATGAACTTCAGAATTACTTTGCCCAGCGGATCAAGGTCAGTCCCCGGAAAAAAGAAATTGTTCCGCGCACGGCCAATCAGCTGGCGTATGTGCGCGCTGTCCGGGAGCATGATGTCGTTTTCGGCATCGGTCCCGCGGGCACCGGGAAAACCTATCTGGCCATGGCGCTTGCGGTTTCCGAATTTCTGGCGGGAAAATTCGACCGGATCGTGCTGACGCGTCCGGCGGTCGAAGCCGGCGAGAACCTCGGATTCCTTCCGGGAAAACTGGAGGAAAAGATCAATCCGTATCTGCGTCCGCTTTACGACGCGCTTTATGACATGCTGGACTTCGAGGAAGCCACCTCCTTCACGGAGCGCGGAATCATCGAAGTGGCGCCGCTGGCTTTCATGCGGGGACGCACCCTGAACAACGCTTTCATCATTCTTGACGAGGCGCAGAACACCACGAACGAGCAGATGCTCATGTTTCTGACGCGCCTTGGGTTCCGTTCCAAGTGCGTGGTCGCGGGCGATCCCACCCAGATCGACCTGCCGGGACGGAAAAACTCGGGGCTTCTGGACGCGGTCAAACGGCTTTCCGGCATCGATGACATCAAGATTTGCCGGTTCACCCCGCGGGATGTGGTCCGTCATACGCTGGTGGAGAAGATCATCAACGCCTACCACGAAGAATCTTCCGACAAGGAGTCCGCCCATGTCTCCCGCTGATGAAAAGCCTCCGAGAAGAATTTCTCTGTCCGAGCTGTTCGACCGCTCCGGGTTCTTTCTTTTTCTGATTCTGTTCCTGATCCTGGTGGCCAGTCTTTTTGTGATCATTCTGCCGAAGAGCACCGGGGCCGCCCCGCTGATCCCCGGCCAGATCGCGCCGTATACGCTGTGTTCCGAGTTTGATTTCCTGGTGGAGGACAAAGACAGGACCGCCGCTCTTCGCAAGGAGGTGGCCGACCGTGAACCGGATTATTATCAGATCAGCCACGACGACACACGCCGGATTTCGGAGCAGTACCAGAACTTTTTCTCCGAAGTGAGGAAACGCGACGCCCTTGAGAAAACCGGACGGAGCTATGTAGCGGACCCCGCCAACGACGTGCAGGTCCTTGTTGCCAAGCTGGATTCGAATACGCTGAAGTGCTTCCTGCGGATTGCCGACAATCCGGCGCAGAAGGAAAAAATGGACACCCTCTTCCGGAAAGCGCTGAACGAGGGAATCATCCGGCAGGATGTGCGCGACAATCTCAAAAGCAATGTCCGGATCAAGATCATCGATCCGTTGAACCGCAGACGTTCCGCCTCATTCTCCCAGCTAGTGACTCCTCTTGCCGCCGCGCGGGACATCACGCAGCAGGCTCTGGAATATTACGACGCCCCGGACAAGAACGCCATTGTCGACAACGTGACCCGGTGTCTGGAAAAGATTCTCCAGCCGGGCAATCTCCAGTTCGATCAGGCGTTTACCGATGGAAAGAAGTCCGAAGCGGCCGCCCTTCTTCCTCCCGTCCGGAGGGAAATCTTCCGGGGAACGGTCATTCTCGAGAAAAACAAGAAGGTGGACGAGGAAGAGATCGCGATCCGCGACGCCTACTACAAGGAACTCCGTTCCCGGACAGGCACTTCCGGCGTCTATAAGATGATCCGGGAAAACATTCTGCTCTGTCTCGCGGTGATCCTCTCGATGGGGATGTATCTGCATCACATCAAGCCGGGGCTGGCAAGAAGCAACCGCTCCGTCTGGCTGCTGGGGCTCGTCACGATTCTGGCGCTCCTGCTGAACCGCTTCTTCATGGATTCCTTCCGGATGCTGACGGAACAGGTCGTCATTCCGCGCGACCTGATTTATTTCGCGGTGCCGATAGGGATTGCGTCTGTACTGACTTCCGTGATCTACGGAGTGAGGGCGGCTACCTTTGTCGGACTTTTCGTCTCCGTGGTGGCGGCGCTCCCGATGGAGAACCAGTTTCAGATGATGCTGACCGGTCTTCTGGTCAACGCAGGCGGAAGCATCGCTGTCCGCAAGTCTATGAATTACAGGAGTTTCTTCATCCGCGCGTTTCTGGGAACGGCGCTGTCGTCGCTGGCGGTGGCGCTGATCTTCTTCCTGAAACGGAATCCCGGGACCGACCTCATCTGGTGGCTGATCCTCTTCTCGTTTGTCACGGGGCTGCTGACCGCCATCATCTCCCAGCTGCTGCTGTTCCTGCTGGAATGGCTGTTCGACATCAGCACCACGATGTCCCTTCTGATCTGCAGCGACTTCAATCACCCGCTCCTGAAGGAACTTCAGTTCAGGGCGCCGGGCACCTACCACCACAGCCTGATGGTTTCCAACATGGCCGAACAGGCGGCGCGGGAAGCCGGTCTGGACCAGATCAAGGCGCGGGTCTGCGCGCTCTTCCATGACGTCGGCAAGATTCAGCAGCCCGAATTCTTCATTGAAAACAGTCCGGGGACCGATATGCACAAGGATCTCGATCC
>CAYWZD010000120.1:0-9733 GCA_964462755.1 uncultured Victivallales bacterium
GATGGAAACATCTTCAGCTTCCTCCTTCATCGTGACGGTGAATTTGAGTTTGTCGTCTTGGGCGGTTCATACGCAATGCCCCCGGTTATTTTTCATTCGATGAGCAGTATTGCGCTTAGAACAATTCCACCAGCGCAAAACTGTGGTACGGCAGATGAAGACTGAGCGTCTCTCCGTTAAAGTCCAACACTTTCACTCCGGCCGGAATCCATTTCAACGGCGCGCGAGACGCGGGAATGCCATATTTCTCCCGTCGTTTATAAAGTTCCTCATACTCCGCGTCGGGCGCGTCAATGTGTTCCGTCGCGAATTTAAACTTCGGCATTCCAAGCACGGAAGAGTCGAGCGTAAGCGTAACGTCCTGAGTCAAACGTTCGTTACCAAGATGAGAAATCACCGCCAGCAGTCGATTGGTTCGTTTGTTCCGGAATACACTGGCATAAACGTCCTTTCCGGAAATCACCCGGATCGGACAACGCGCATCCCAATAACCGATGAACTCCGATTCCGGTGCCCCGAATTCATCATAAATCCGTACCAGTTTGTCAAAGATACCGTGATGACAACGGTGCATGGACAGGATCGTATTGTGCACCAATGTGCCGGCAAGAAACGCCCGGGTGATACGCAGTTTATAAAGTTCCGGGTCTTCTGCGCCTCCTCCGTTCTCAGCGGTCAGAACATCGTTGGACTGATACACGCTGTTGGTCACTCCAAAAGGTAAAGAACTCAACTCGCAGGCGAACATCGGCAATTTATAGGTGTCAAGAATATCTTTCCCGTTATGCATCAAATTGCTGCTCTGCTGACGAATGTGCTCTCCATTGACCATGTGGGTAACAAAGGTATAGCACGGTAACTGAACCGAATTGGTGTTGTGCACATGGATGATGTAGTCCTTGACTCCCGAATCCAACAGACAAAGAGCGATTTTTCGTAAAAAATCCCGATACGCCAATAGCGGAGTCCGCTCTCTGCAACCGTGAAGATGATTGTCGCACACCGGGACCAGACCAAAATCTAAATTTATTCCATCCAAAGGAACCCGCTGAAGATAGTCCTTCAATTTATACAGGTAAAAATCCGCCCCTGCCGACGCCGGACAAATACCGAATAATGTATAATCACGGTTTCCACGCTTGCCGGGCCACACCTGATCGGGTATGAGCCGCCACTCATCCAGGAAAGCTAACGTTTCAGGATATTCGTCTGTCAGGAAATTCGCCAGATTATACGTGAAGGGTTTCGTTCCGAAACGCCGGGCTTCCGCGGCGACCTCCCTCAGTTTTTGCGCCACTGGATTATTCGATGATGACGGCAGATCCGCAAATGCATCACTCAAGGTCGAAGTCGCGCCGGACAAATAACTGCACCATGTCGTCGGACGTCTCCCCGGCCGATTCAATGGAATTGAATAACCCCAGCCAGCCGTATTCAAAGGATAATTTTTCGGCAACGGTTTGACCGGCGCCCCCAGCAACCCAAACTCAAAAGAAAAAGTTTCCCCAGCCTTCATCTTTTCCGCTAGACGAACGCTGAATACTGTTTTTTCGCCGTCAGAAAACAGACGCAAGGGATTCTCGTTTCGATTCGGCCAATCCACGCGGCTCTCCGCAAAAAAACAGAGGCCGCCGGTCTCGTCACCCAAAAACACCACCGGATAATATTTGAATTCAAATTTCCCATCCGGAACTGCCATTGTGAGCTTGTTGTCCCATTGTGAAGTCGAGGTGTGAAGATATTTCACCTCTTTGCGCGGCAGCGTAAAGCGAAGCTCAACGCCCGTCAAATCTTTCAACGCGGTAAACTCCGCCCGATTATACTGTAATCCGTCATACTCCAGCCAACTTCTGCTGCTAACCCGGCAGTCCGCCGTTGCTCCGCATGAGGAAAACTCCACCCGGTGGGGTTCGCTTTTGCCAGGTGTCAAACCCGTTTTTACCGCAACTCCATTTACCAGCAACTCGGCGGGACTTGACAGCAGCTCCCGTCCGCGCGATACAATTCCAGATGGCAGGAAACCGTGGCCGTCACTCCATGTGTATGCCCTGCCACACGGTTTCACGGTCAATTTTCCACCGGCCCGGAGCGTTTCCAACGGAGTATAAGGAGGAATTATCCGCGTCCGATCAAATGTCATTTTCGCCCAATCCCCAAAGCCCGGAAAATTGAACGAATTACCAGAAATTGCCTTGCCGGTTTTGGTGTTCAACAACTCCAAACGATAAATTCCTGCCGGGTTGTCGCGTTTGAAAGGCAATTTCTGTGGTTGCTTTCCGCTGACCGGAACACTTAATATATGACGCCCATCCGGACCGGTCAACACGATTCGTCCGACAAAATCCGTCCCGAATTTTTCTGTGATAATCGCGGTTTTTACATTCAAAAGAATCTTTTCGGAAGTGAAACGAAAGGCAGGAGCAAGGTAATCAACGGAAATCTTTAACGGTTGCTCCTGACGGAATGCCACCCGTTTTCCGGAAACATCGGACAATTCGTAAACCAGACGATCCGCCTGATCCGTCGTCAATGCCGTTCGTATTGACACCGGATGAGGAATTCCAGCCTTCAATCTGAAATCTTGAGAATACACCTCCCGTGGTTGAATCATTCCAGCCGAATTTTCCTGTATTATTTTTAGTTCAACCGAAGAATCCATCGGAGAATACAATTCAAATTTCTGAGCCAGTTCCCCATAGGACGGATTGCCTCGCTCCACCGTCCGAAGCGTCGGTCCGTGCTCCACCATCTTCAGCAAGGTGAAATATTCATTATCCGCCCAATATCCATTTTCCTTTTGATTGGCTAAATCACTCGCAGCGGAAACTTTCGATGAACACCATGTGCGGCAGAAGTTCATCTTCAATTCTGCTGGCGGACCTGATAATTCCAGTGCCGACCACGGTATCACAGCTTCACCACGCCAAAGTTGCGTGTCATCCACCCGGTGACTCAACGTCGACACATAATTCCAAGACGGATTATAATTCGCATCATGGTTCCGCATGTCGGCTTTTCCACCCGCCACGTTGCCGCCAAAGTAGTAGGTGTTCCCTCCATGCCGCAGATGCAGTTCAAACGACTCTACGCTCCACACTCCGCTCTCCTTGTCTTTGGGACCAGTACCTTTCTGTATCGTGCTGCCAACCGGAAATACCGAATCGAATGAAATATATAAATTACGTTCGTCCCAAGTGAAATAAACATGGTGCGCAGGAAGTTCCCACGACTTTTCCGGATTTCTGAAGTCGATCAGACCAATCACCGATGCGGCATTGCGCCAGCCGGCATCCTCCAGTTCTCCATCCGCTACGATTTTTCCGCTACGCTTCGGAACAGACAACACTCGCGGATAACGTTCCGACATTTTATTCACCTTAACTCCCGAAAGCGCCGCTATGTCTTTTCCAGAAAGCGCCTTATCATACGCCCGAAGCCGTTTAACCATGGTGTCGTTCGGCCACGGCTGGGTTATATAAAAACCATCCTTATAAGGCCCCAAATGAAGATTATTAAGACTTCCTAAGGATATTTTCAATGGCTGTTCTGACTCTTTGACCAGTTTTCCATCCAGCCAACAACGAACCTTTTCACCATCCCATGTCAGCGCCGCCTGATAAATTCGCCCCGGAATAAGTTTTTCCAACGTGCCAAATATGAAACTGTGTTTAAAGTCGGTAAATCGAAATTGCACCACCGGATTATTATAATAGGTGGCGATTCCTATCTGAGTTCGTTCCCGTCCCCGAATCGTTACCAATGGCCGAGCCGCATTTCCGGACTTTTTAAGTTCATCTATCGCAAAATCCAGTATCAGCGTCCCCTGATCTCCGAACAATTTATCGGACGGAAATGAATAAACTTTTTCTCCATAGCTCATCGCCGATGAACCGTCGGCAAGTTTACGGATTTCTCCATTCAGTTTTATTTTTTTTCCAGCGTGGATGATTTCCGACGTACTCTCAGTAATCACATCCAACTTCGGTTCCACGCCGGATAATGCCAGCACAAAAAGCATCAAAGCCACAGGAACACAACGATTTTTCAATTTGTCCACAACCAATCTCCTCGTATTATAATGAATTATTTTATCATCCAGAAGGTAGAACTCGGTCCATAAGTCTCCAATCCCATCCCGGGAAGATATGGATTGTTACTCGCCATATATTGGGACGGAGCCAATTTACAAAGTACCGGAAGTGAACTGACGTGACCGTCAAAATAAATCAAATTTAGATTCCCGGAATGACGCGCCGCCAGAGAGCCGGTAACCGACACGGCCCCCCATACCTGCGCGACAATGAAGAATCCTCTTTTGCTATTGGTCCCACAGATGCTCTCCCCGTAAATCATCGTCCTGGAAGGCGTTTTCAGTTGACTGTTTTTCAACCCGGCAGAAGGAAAATTGCGGTTGATGCCAAAATGCGGATATTGGGTATAAAATGCACCATCTGGGCCCTCCACCCGGCCGATGTTCATATCACGCGGATGCGCATCCGCCTTTGAAAAGGACGGACAACTCAACACCTGCTGCTTGAGATCTCCACTCAAAAACATACTTCCAGCCCAAGAAATATCAACGTTGGATTTGTTCTTGCATGTCCATGGGGAATAAAAACCGCCGTTGTTGTCCACATATATGTTTGTCGCCATTATCAGTTCCTTGCAATTCCCCAGACAACTGATACCTCGAGCCTTTTCTCGCGCCGCCGACAGGGCTGGCAGCAGCATGGCCGCCAGAATGGCGATAATCGCAATCACAACCAGCAGTTCTATCAGCGTGAAACATTCTCTGCTGAAAATCGTTTTCCTCTTCATTTCATTCATCTTGATTTCTCCTATGATTGTATGATCAGCTGTGGTCTGTAAATGACGGATTTTTTATGTTCCGGCTCTTTTCCCAGAAGAAATCGGACGGCATCATATCCGATCTGTTCACAGGGCGTGTAAATATATGGGATATTGATTTCAGGGTTCAGGGATACATTCGGCTCCGAAAGTCCGAGAAGACGAACTCCGGCTGGAAGGGAAAACTTTTCCGGGAAGGCTTCAAGAGGGATATGATAAAATACCAATGGGTCGAAAATCAAAGCATCGATGTCATGCGTCTGCACGAACTGCCTGAGAACGGGGACAGCGGTTGCGCTATCGACTACTTCCGTGAGCTGTTCCGGAAATCCGAATTTTTCAGCCGATTTCGTGTAGGCGAGTTTATACGGATGTCCTTGAATGGAAATATATCCGGCGGCCATGGCAATCTTCCGGGCCCCGGTTTTGTATAAATATTCGATCGCCTGCAGAAGTGCACGGTAACGGTCGATCGTAAAAATCTGCCAGTTGGACATGGCCTCCCGTTCCTCTTCCAGAAAGTCCTCCTGGCGCTCCACCAGAACCACTTTGGCTTTCGATGCCGCAATTTCCCGGAAAACCGTTCTCGCCAATGTGGCGGACATGAAAACTTTGCTGTTGGAATTCAGGTGCGACACCCGCTGCGGATCGACCTGACCGCGATACTCTGTGACGGATAACACGCTGGTTTCAATGAAGGCGGAATATTCCTGGGCGGCGGAAAAGGCTCCGCTCAGAAAACGGCGGTTGCTCAGCGCGTGCGGATTTTCTTCCGAAAGAAATCCGGCAGTCGGCAGGAAATAGGTGATAACCTGTCGCGGAGTGTCAACGTGACGGACAAAAGTGCCCTTCGGGCGCAGCCGGACAAGGTGTCCTTCCGCGCTGAGTTCATTGATGACCTTGTTGACCGTCATCCGGGAAACCTTGAACTCGGAACACAATTCATATTCCGTGGAGAACTTTGCCCCTTCCGGAAGAGCGGCGGCACGCTCCGTCAGAACTTTCTTCAAGTGATCGTGAATTGTGATTTTTTTATTCATAACACATATCGCCTTCATTGTATATACAATAGAATATAGTCAGGATTATTCTTTTGTCAAGGCGCTATTTGACACCGGATGATATTTTTTTGAAAAATCTTCCGACAGGAGGTCGGAAACAATCCGCGGACCACGGAAAAAAGGATCGGGACAGAGAGAGCTTGTCGTCATTCTCTGCCCCGGGAAAAATGCGGGAAGGGTTTCCGTTCCCGAAACGGTGAATCGGATGATCGAAGACTTTTAAGAGAAAAGTCTCCAATCATCACGGTTCATTTGACGCTATCTTCACGATCCCGTTTATATTTCGAATCGGTGGGAACTTTCTGCTGGATGGCGCTTTTTGCACCGCTTGCAGCCTTGTCAACCGTATTCTGCGTTTTCTGAATGAAAGCCCCGACTTCCTCTTTCTTCTGCTTATAGACGTAATAGGCGATCGCGCAGAGAGCCAAAAGGATGAGAAGAGTAATGAGTTTTCTCAAATTCCTGGCCGCATCGCCCTGTTCTTTAGCTTTGATTACATGATCGACGCTGGCTTCACCGCGAACGGCATTCTGTGCGCACTGGGTGGAGCAATAGTCTTTCCCGTCCTGTTTTACGACGCAGGCGGCGCAAACAGGCTTCCGGCAGCTGGTGCATCGTGCAACGGCCGGCTGGTTCGGATGATTCAGACAAACGCTTTGTGATACTTCCGCCATTTTCACACCCTTTTTTTCAGCCGGGACAAACTTCTGAAAAACAGAAATGGAACATTCTCCTTCTTCAAATACTTACTTATAAACCTGTTTTTCAAAATACTCCGGCGACGTTTTGATAAATAGACCCGTTTGAAGTCAGGAGAACTTTTTATATTATAGTCTCCACACATGAAAAAAGCAAATGGCAGTCGGCAGTTTCAGTCATGAAAAACCAATCGCAGAACTGACTTCAAAACCCGGAATGCAGGGAAAAGAAAGGTCCCCTCACGGTTCATTCCGGCGGACAATCGAAAAGCGCGCCGTCAGCAGCGCCGGATCGACAGAGAGCACTTTAACCTGGAGAATTTCATCCATCGCGGCATGAATACAGGCCCGGCTTTTGAATTCATATGCAAGTTCCTCGATCAGCAGCGTGGTGGATTCCCCCACCCGGTTGACGGCTACCGCATTTCCGGTCCAGTCCGGATGCTGCGCCAGCCAGACAAGCGTCCAGTATTCATTGACCTGACGTTCCAGTTTCCTCCGGAAAATGCCTTCCTTTTCCGCCGGAATAAACCGTTCTTCCAGTTCATCGCCGGTCAAAAGTTCTTCCCCGCGGAGATAGCGACGGAACTGCTGGTGCGCCAGAAGGTCCACATAACGGCGGAGAGGACTGGTTACCCGGAGGTAAGCGGGCAAGCCGAGCCCGGAATGAGGCGCGGGCAAAGTCGTCACGAAACCCGGCGGACACGACCGCCGCAAGGCAAACATCGCGCTCAATGTATCCCCGGAAGCCTTTTCCTCCGCGGGACTCTGCGCGGCAAACGGCATCGGGAGGTCTTTTTCCACGGCGAAATCGGCCGCGGCCGCCCCGGCGGCCAGCATGGCGTTGGCCACGAGTTCCCGTTCCGGCGTCAGCTCGACCGGCTCCACGCAGACCTTGCCGTCCTGCAGAAAAAGGTGGACTTCAGGCATGCGGATCAGCAGAGCGCCATTGCGGAGGCGGTATTCCCGGAAGCGTTCCAGAGCGGAACGCATTTCGGAAAGAGGGCTTTGTTCCATCCGTTCGCGCGCGGTTTCATAGGTCAGACGTTCCACCCGGACCGTGCTCAGAAGCAGTTTTTCCAGCACGGGACGACCGTCCTCTCCAATCCGGATTCCGAAGCTGAGCGCGGAATTCGTTTCCTGAAGTCCCAGCCCGAAACGTTCGGTTGCGGAAAGAGGAAGCATGTGGACCGTTTTTTCCGGCAGATACAGATTTTCCCCGGCATGGGCGGCAAAGAGATCCGCCTCGCTTCCGGGCGTAACCACGGAAGCCGGGTCCGCCACATGCACCCACAGAAGACCGTCCGCGAACCCGACGGCATCGTCCGGATCGCCGCTGAATGAATTGTCGATGGCCAGAGATGCCATTCCGGCCAAATCCGTCCGCTCTTCCGCAGGTTGCACGGCCAATTCGAACGAAGGGTTTTCCATGTCCATTCCAGCCCGGACGGGGAGAGGGTTTTCCAGCAGTGTCCAGACGCCGAGACGAAGCAGAAGCTGGTGGGCCTTTTCCGGAGTCGGTTCGATTTCAAGGTCGCGAAGGATGCGGCACCCCTGACTCTTTCCGCGCGCCAGTTCCTCGACCTCGCACAAAGCCGGGCGATCTTCCGACAGAAGCGCATTCTTCCGGATGCGTTCCAGAAGAGCATTATAACGTTCCTTGCCTTCCGCTTTCTCGCGGGCGGCGTTCAGCGCGGCATCGATCTCCGTCTTCGCGCGCGCCTTCACCCCGCCGGTGACGGAGCCGGTGAACCAGAGTCCTTCATTGAGGAGAAGATATGCGGCCCAGTATGCGCCGGGAGTGGAAACGGAATAAAGCAGTTCGACGAACTCCCCGAAAGGAAAAGTTTCTTCTCCGATCAGTTCCAGAAATTCCGCCAGATCGGGAGTCTCGGGCGGAAGCGGAGGCAGCTGCTGAACCGGTCCGGGATGAATCCATTCCACGTCTTTCGGACGGACGGATTTCGTGTTCCCGCTCTCGGTGCGGATTTCGATTTTATCTCCGGCGACGGAGACAACGACAGCGCTTTTTCCGTGATAGCAAAGCAAAGCGCCGGTTTGAGAAGAGGCCATTGTATAAATCCTTATTATTTCTGAAAAACGGAAGTTACATCCTATTTATATTCTTTTCAAGAAAATTTCCGAAATCAAAAATAAAAGTTTCGCATGAAATCTTTATTTTCATGCTTGAAATCCGCTGAATTTGAGGCATACTTGTCAAAGAATCCTGAATTTCAGGAAACAATGAATTCGGAAAGGAAAATTCCTCATGGTAAAAACGTTTGTTCTGGACACCAACGTTCTGCTTCACAGCGCTCAGGCGCTCGAGGCATTTGAAGACAACCGCGTAGTCATCCCGATGACCGTGATAGAAGAACTCGACAAATTCAAGAAGAACCAGGACGAACTCGGACGCAACAGCCGACAGGTCATCCGCAAACTTGACCAGTTCCGGAAAAAAGGACGCCTTTCCGAAGGCGTGCCTCTGGACAACGCCATCGGCGGAAAGCCAGCGGGAACCATTCAGGTCCTCACCGGCGACGATTTCAAAGGGATGCCCGCCAACATGAACATGGACATTCCCGACAACCGCATCATCCGCGTTGCTGCCATGCTGAATGCGCAAAAGAAACCCGGGGAAGTCGTCAAACTGATTTCCAAAGACCTCAACCTCCGTCTCCGCGCCGATGCGCTCGGCATCGATGTGGACGATTTTGAACGGCAGAAGGTAAGTTATGAATCCCTGTACGGCGGTTATCTTGAAATCGCCGTGCCCGATCTCGACACCTTCTTCATGGAACGCTCCATGCCGGTTCCCGAAGGACTGGAACTCTTCCCGAACCAGTTCGTCCTCCTGAAGGCCGAAGGAACCAACAAAACCGGTCTCGGCTTCTACCGGAACGGAAAAATCATCCAGCCGCCTCCGCTGATCGACGACAAGGTCTGGAACATCCGTCCCCGCAGCAAGGAACAGCGCATGGCGCTCATGCTCCTCATGGACCCAGCCGTTCAGGTGGTCACGCTGGTGGGACAGGCGGGAACCGGAAAAACCCTGCTCGCACTGGCCGCCGCCCTCGAACAGACGATTCAGACCGAGGCCTACGAACGGATTCTGGTCTCCCGTCC
>CAYWZD010000121.1:0-9733 GCA_964462755.1 uncultured Victivallales bacterium
GAAATCAAGAACCACAAGGGATAGTATGCACTTCTGTCAAGTGCATACCCAGTTTAAAAAATGAAACCGGCATAACCCTGACTCTCCCGTGCCTGGCCGGTATGGGAGAGTCTTTTTTTTGGAAAAAGATAGTAAACTTTTTTGTTTCTGCTTGAATTTGGCGAATGTTCGACTATTTTTATAATTGATAATAAAAAAAGTCGGAGGTTACTATGTTTATTCCAAGGACTCTGGAGCCCGTTTTTAAAAAACAAAACCGATTGTTCCCCGTTATGCTGGTGGCAGGACCCAGACAGGTTGGAAAAACAACCATGCTGAAGCATCTTGCGGAAGCCGGACGCACCTATGTCACGTTGGATGATCCGATGATTCAAACGCTGGCTAAAAACGATCCGAAGACGTTTCTTGACCGTTATCCAGTTCCTCTGCTGATTGATGAAATTCAATATGCTCCGGAGCTGCTGCCTTACATCAAGATGAAAGTGGACAATGACTCGACACCCGGTCAATTCTGGCTGACAGGGTCCCAGCAATTCCAGATGATGAAGGGGGTAACCGAGTCTCTTGCCGGACGGGTCGGAATTCTGAATCTATATGGGCTCAGTCAGGACGAATTGAAGAGACGGTCCTGCAAACCGTTTCTGCCCCGTTCGAATTATGGGAACGTTTCTGAAGAGTTGAATGTCGTTGATTTTTTTCATCAAATCTGGAAAGGGAGCTATCCGAAACTTGCGGAAGTTGGAGACGACTTCTGGGAAACCTACTATGCTTCGTATTTACAGACGTATGTGGAACGCGATGTCCGGGCGCTGACGAATATTGCAAAGCTGACGGACTTTTATAAATTCGTTCAGCTGGTGGCCGCCCGTACCGGCCAGATTCTGAATTACACCAATCTGACGAAAAATTCCGGGCTTGCCCAGGGAACCGTCCGGAGTTATTTGAGCATTCTGGAGGCATCCAATTTGATTTTTTTCCTACAGCCGTATTTCAATAACATCAACAAACGCCTCACCAAGACGCCGAAAATGTATTTCCTGGATACGGGGCTTGCCGCTTATCTGACCGGCTGGACCAATCCGAAAGTGTTGGAGGCCGGTGCTATGGCGGGAGCCTTCTTTGAAACATGGTGCATTGCCGAGCTGGTCAAAACGTATGTTCATAATGGAAAACGTCCGCCGTTTTATTTTTACCATGACAAGGATGACCGCGAGATTGATCTTGTGATCGAACAGGATGGAACACTCTATCCGGTTGAGTTCAAAAAAGCTTCGAACCCGGGAAGAGAAGATATCCGCCATTTTTCTGTCCTGGAACAGTTCAAGAAACCGATTGGCCCTGGCGCTGTGATTTGCGGTATTTCCAATTGGATGCCGATCACGAAAGAGGTTATCGCTGTTCCGGCGACACTGATATAAGGGGCGGGATTTTTTTCGGAAATGATTCAACATATCCTTTGTTTTTCACTCTTGAAAAGAATCGAAAAATGGACTATATTTCATCATGGTTCGCAACTCTGGGAGATCATTCTGAAGAGGTGGCAGAAAGGTGGCACCGAAGGGGTAAAATTACCACAAATTACCGTTTTGGAAGGGTTATGAAATCTACTTGACCTTTCGTCGTAAACGATATTTTGTTGAGTGTAAAAAGCGCTTTTTAGCTCGATTTTGAGGCAAGAATCGAGTTCAGGGGAAACCCACCCCTCGAGCACCATTTTTATGCCCATTTTCCCCCTGAAAGGTGCCATCGATGGTTTAATCTGATCCATTGTTGTATTTACATTCCGCAGAAAATCGTCTTGACCTCAGGGAGTCGACTGTGTCCGAACCTTCAACCGTGAGGATACACTTGAAGCGGCAGGAACGGTTATTCCCGCCATTGAAATGGACCGTCTTGATGTCATTGCCGTAACGATCTGTTTTTCAAGGACGGCACTACTGACCGATGGGAACCAAGCCTCGTTTTTTACCCGTGTTTTATGATCTCTCCTTCATTTTTCCAGAAAAACTTCCGTTTTATTTGGACACCTTGTCTTGACAAACTGAATTTTCGGATTATAATTATACTATAGAAAAGCTAAAGTCCAATAATTCAGATAAGAACGAAGATGAGAAAAGCCGATAAAAGCGAACAACTGTATCAGTGTCTGAAAGACGAAATCGTAAAGGGGCGCTATCCCCTGGGGACGCATCTCTCGACGGAAGTGGACCTGGCGAAGCAGTACAATGTATCACGCGGAACGCTGCGCACGACGCTATGCCGGCTTGAAAAAGACGCGTTGATAACACGCATAAAGGGACACGGCACGTATATCCGCAAGAGTCCGCAGGAATCCCCGATTACATTTCTGCTTCCATGCCCGGATTATTTGCTCCGGTCCGGATTTGTTTCAGTGAATTGGCATACCGGCGTACTGTCCGGAGCGATGCGGTTTGCCCAAATGCATAATTGCCGTGTGGAAACTGTGCCGGTTTTTCCTTCCAATGATCCATCGGATATTGATTGGAAAAAATTGGATTTTCTGAACGAATCGAGCCGGGTGATTCTGTCCGCCTATTGGTATGAACCTCTTTTTGACTTTCTTCTGAAAAAGAAGTGCCGCGTCGGCGCATGCGTGCGGGGAATCAATCCGGACGCCAAACAGCCTTTGAGTCCAACCTGGGTGAGGGTTCGGACCGATACCAGCTGCGGAATCTTCAATGCGACAAAGCATCTTTTCGATCATGGATGCAAACATCCCGCGCTTGCCGCCGCCGACTTGAAAAATCCACAGTTTCCCGCGTGTGAAGGATACCGCAGGGCTTTGAGAGGAATTCAGCCTTACGAGTTGGATTTGACATCGGTCCATACGGCAGAAAAGATTGAAAGCGGATTTTTCCGCAATTACTGGGAACGGAACCCCTTCGACGGGCTGATTATCAACGTTCCAATAGCGCTCCGCAATTCCGGGGATCATTCCAGTCTTCACCAGCGCCTCGGACTGCCTGACAATGTGAAGATCATCACAATCCTGGAATATGATTTCAACCGCAGCGAGAAACCTGAAATTCCGTGGATCGACTATTCGCCCTTCGATATGGGGTATGAAACGGCGGCACGCATTTCCAGCGTATGTCTGGACCCGGACGAAGTTTTCTTTCCCGGAGTTGTCAAAACAGCCGACAACTTCAAAATAGACAAACAATACGAGGTGGTAGTGTGAAAAGAAAAATCTTGAATTCCGAACCGGACAGAGCAAATGAAGAAGCCTGGAAAAACTGCCGAAAGAAGGGAAAATATTTTACGCTTATTGAATTGCTGGTGGTTGTTGCGATCATCGCCATTCTGGCGGGAATGCTCTTGCCGGCGTTGAACAATGTTCGCGAGAAAGCCAAATCCATTCAATGCATCAACAATCTCAAACAGGATCTTTCGGCATCCATCTTCTACACGAATGACTACGGGGGAGATCTTCAGACATGCTATTTTGCCGGGTCCACCGAATACAACTGGCACCACGTTCTTCAATTCAACGGGTATTTCGGCAACAAAAATAAAGTAAGGACAAAATCGATTGAAGCAATGATTCAGTGTCCGAAACTGAAACAGGAAACCTTTTTATCTCAATATGTCGTATATGGCATCCCGCACATCTCCGCTTTTACAAAAGCTTTCATCAATTACCAAAATGGAAATTATTATATTCTCCGCACAAAAACGATCCGGAACAGCTCGGCTTTTCCTTTACTGAGCGATACGGGCAGAGTGAGCAAGGGGAATGTTTCCGGGTTCATCAATAATTTCTGGGAAAAAAGCGATGCGGGGGAAGGAAGCGTTCTGCTGATTCATTCCAACCGGGCCAATATGGCTTTTCTGGACGGGCACGCGGGTTCCAGCGACTTCATCGGCACCGGAAAGATTCTCAGCCGGTGTCAAAAAGAAGTGATGTCTTTTATTACCACGGCCTATATCCTTTATCCATCGGGCGTTAAAACCCCGTATCACGAATAATCAGAAGAAAGAGGCACACATGAGAACTCTTGCCCTTATTTTTTTGCTTGCTTCACTGGGAGCGGCAACAGCCGGAAATGTTTCGATCGATAAAAACACAAGAATTGTTTTCGATTCCGCCCATGCCATTCCGTCGGAACGAACCACCGCGAAGGAACTGGAAACGTATCTTGCCAAAATCACCGGCTCCCGAATTGAGATTGCGGAAACTCCAGCCGGGAAGAATATTTTTCTCGGGTGCGGCGAGCGGGCTGAAAAATTTTTCGGCAAAGATTTTCTGAAAAAACTCGGACAGGAAGAATTTGTCATCCGGACCGACGAAAACGGAAACATTTATATCGCGGGCGGACGTCCGCGCGGCACCCTTTACGGCGTCTACTGGTTCCTTGACCGGAAGATGGGGGTCCGTTGGTACACCCCCGACTTCGAGAAGGTTCCCCGTGCCGAGTCGGTTTCCTTTCCTTCCCTTGACATCCGGCAGAAACCGGCCATTGAATTGAGGATGTCTTTTCTGCAGAGAGGACCGGGATGCGAAAAATGGGCGGCCAGGAATCTGATCAACAGCACCTTCGACCGGAAACCGGCCAAAATCGACGAAACCTACGGCGGGGATCTCTGCTTTGCTTTCCCCTATCCGTGCCATACCATTCCCCGGATGATTCCGGATTCCTATTTCAAGATCCATCCCGAATGGTGGGCTCTGGAAAAAGGAAAGCGCAGGCCCCTTGCCATTTCCTCGGATTATTGTCTGACAAACCCGGAATTGTTGAAAACGGTGATTGAAAAGACACGCGCCAATCTGAAAAAAAGTCCCGCGGCCACGTATATGTCGATCATGGAAGGCGACTTCACAAAAGGCGTTTGCGAATGCCCGGACTGCCGTGCTCTTCTCAAAAAATACGGCGGCAGGGAATCCGGATTGTGGATCGACTTTACGAATCAGGTGGCTGACGCCCTCAAGGGGGAGTTCCCGAACATCCGGTTTGTGACCTCCGCCTACATCAGGACCGCCCTGCCTCCCGACAACATCCGTCCGGCGGAAAACGTGGCGGTATGGGTATCCGCGTGGGGACTTTGGAGGGGGGCTCCATATGACGATCCTGAAAACACTTCAGGCGGAAACTTCATCCGGAATCTGAAAAATTGGAAAGCCATCTGCAATTACCTCATTGTCTGGGATTATATTTACGCTTTTGCCGATCCCTACATGCTCGTTCCCGATTCACTGGCGGACATTGAGAATCTGCGGATGTACAAGGCGATGGGGGTCAAGGGATACTTTCCGGAAAACAACCGGTCCTTCAGTGCCAACGGAATGCCCTTCAAAGCCTGGATGATCGCCCGTGCGATGTGGAATCCGGACGACCTCGACGGGGCCGCGCTGGAAACGGAATTCTGCAACGACTATTACGGGAAAGCGGCAGGGAAGTGGATCGATGCCTACCTGAAAAATCTCAGGGCCGTGAATTCAAAACAGCATTTTGTCAAATTCACGGCCGACGGCTCTCTTGCCAGGGCCGATTTTGAGTCCTACCCAACCGCCATGCAGTCGTATCGCTATTTTCAAAACGCATTGAAAGCGGCCGCCGGAAATGAAGTATACCTGAACCGGGTAAAGGATGCTTACCTTTCTCTTCAGAATCATTTTCTGCGACGGTGGCATTTTTTCGAAAAACAGGGGCCGATGCCGGAATCCATGGAAAAGTTTTATAAGGATGCCATTACCCATGCGAAATTCCGCGCTGAAGGGAATGACAGAAGCGCGAAGGCTCTTTGCGAGAAATGGACTTCTCTTTACAGTGTGCTTTCCGTAGGAGATCCCAAGGCCTCGGATACCTATCGCGGCAGTCCGGCGGAAGCATACGACGGCAACATCAAGAGTTATTGGCATGCCGGAAAATCCGGCGGGCAAAACTGCTGGATTCAAATCGATTTCAGAAAACCCCGAGATTTGAAACGCATTACCAGTGTTTTTTGCCTGGACTATAATGGAGTCAGCAGCCGTTACAGACTGGAAGGAAGTCTGGATGGGGAAAAATGGTTTGTCATCGTGCCGGAACGTGATTGTTCCCTCCGGAAGAATATACGCTGGCTTTATGGGGATGATGTTTTGGCGGCTCCGGTCAAAACACGTTTTTTGAGGACCTACCGGATCAATACAATTCTCCCGGATAAACGCAGAAATGACGTACAACTCTATGAACAGTACTTCAATCTGGAGAAACTGCCGACCGTATTGACGGATGAATACAAAGGTATGAAGGAATAGATTGCGGGGGGGAATTTCTCCCTCGGAGAAGCTCCCGTCCGGCGGAATTCGCCAAACGTGAACGAAGTCATTCTCTTCAAGGACACAATCCGGCCCGACGGTCCGGTGATACAATCCGGGCATGTCCCCTCCCGAGTAAATGTTGGCGTTCGACACCACGAAGCAATGGTCCGGCATATGGCGTCAGTCGCGTCTTCAAAGACGGCAACCAGGTTTGCCGGGGGTCCGGGATTTTTTCCCTGCCGGGGCGTTTGATGGCGAGGCCCCCTCATGCTTTTGCCTTTGCGGCGGCGGGGCTGCTGCTTCCGTGAGGGGGAGCTCTCGAGCTTGCCGTTCCGGCAAATCTCGTCCTTGCGCGGATTTCGTGCTCCGCACGACCAGTCTCCGCGGCTGGACCGCGGCAATACTGAGAGTATTGCATAACCCTTTCCAGAAACGGAAATTGTTCTCTGGCGCAATACGTAAAGTATAATTTCTTTCTGTATTTTTTATTTTTCGTTTGCATTTTCAGAATGGCTCTCTATATTTTTTATAAAATGATATTTTAAATATAAAATATATGGAGAAGGTATGTCAGAGAAAAAATACAATGCCCCCGCGGCGGACGGTGTATTGGAAGTGCTGGAATTCATGGCGGCCAACTCCGGCACGTGGGGACCTACCGAACTCAGCCGGGAAACCGGACTGGGGCTCAACCTGATTTTCCGTATCCTGAACGTGCTGACGGAACACGGGTATGCTTCCCGGAATGCTTCGGGGAAATACGAACTGGGCGCCAAACTGTTTTCTCTGGGGATGAAACTCCACAGCCGTTTCAGTCTGAGCGCAATGGCGCGGCCGTGTCTACAGCTTCTCGCGGAACAGACCGGAGAAACCACCCAGCTCCAGATTCCGGACGGCGACCGCATGCTTCTGACGGACTGCGTTCATCCGCCGTGCGACTACTATCTGGCGGTCAATCCCGGGACGCGCCTGTATTATCACGGAAACGCGTTCGGGAAAGCGGTTCTGGCGTTTCTGTCCGAGGAAGCGCAAAATGGAATTCTGCATTCAAAACTGTGCCGGATGACGCCTGAAACGGTGGTTTCGCTTCCCGCGCTCCGCAAAGAACTTGCAGGAATCCGCGAAACTTTCCTTGCGACGGAGTTTGAAGAATATCTGTCCGGCGGGTATTGTATCGGATCGCCGGTTTTCGATGCAACGGGAAAAGTGGTTGCCGGACTGGGGGTTTCAGGCTTGACGAGCCGGAAGAATCCGCTGGATATGGAAAATATTTCCACCCTTGTCAGACAATGTGCGGAAGAAGTCACCCGCAAAATCGGAGGGATCAAGCCATGAGACACAGCCGTTTTCTGGCGGAACTGGGCGAGCATTTTGCCGCCGGTTTCTTTGAGGATGAAAGCGCTCCATATTATGTCCGCCACGCACGCGCCCTTGTCCGTACGCTGGAGCATCTTCCGGGACCTCCGTATGAAGGCGGACGCCTGTATCCGTCCGGAAAACTGAATTTCTGGAATCCGGAACAGCGCATGGCTGTCGCGTTTTACTATAATATGATTTCGGTGAACGGAAATGCGTTGCGGGAAAAAGTGAAGGCCGCCTCCGGAGACGATCCGTTCCGCTGTTCCATGGCGGAAGAGTGCATCCGGGAACTGGAATTCACTCTCCAGAACGGGATTCCGCCGCAATACGGGATCGGCGGTCGCGGCTGGACGCATTCGATTCTGAATTATTCCCGTATCCTGAAAGACGGATTGAACGGATATCGCGCGCGGATTCTCAAACATAAGGAGGAAAATCTTCCATTTTACGGTCCTCTGCTGGAAGTGCTGGATGCCCTGTCGTCTTGTTTCCGGCGCTTTGCCGGCGGCATTTGCGGGAAGGCTCCGGCGGAACTGGTTTCCGCACTGGACCGGGTTCCCTTCGAGCCGCCGCGCAATGTGTATGAGGCCTTTGTCGCGGTGAACCTCCTCTGGTATGTGGACGGCTGTGACTCCCTGGGCAGGATCGACCGCGTTTTTCAGGAATATGTCAAGGAGGAAACCCCGGAGGAACTCGCGGCTCTTTTCGAAGAACTCTGGCGCAATTTCGACCTCAATGATGGCTGGCATGTGCTTCTCGACTCCCATCTTGCGATCAGCCGGGCGGCGATCGCCGGACAGCGCAAATACCGGCGTCCGAACTCGGGAATTCTGGTGAACGGCGAGACACCCGATTCCGTCTGGAACGCCATTTTCGATTCCTGGGGCGCTGGCAATCCGAGTCCGGCCCTGTATTCCCGTGAGAGCTATTCCCGGAACATCCGCCGGAAGATTCACGGCCTGACAAAAACGGACGCGGAGAACTTTGCCTTCGGCGGCTGCACCGAACTGATGATTCAGGGAAGATCCAACACATCCAGCATCGACGCCGGATTGAACCTGCTGTCCATCCTGACTGAAACCCGGTATGATTTTCCCGATTATGCCGCCTTCTACCGGGCTTTCCTGAACAATATCCGGGCACAGTTGGACCGCATGATTCTGGGCGTGAAACGGAATCATGAGGCGGCCGCGCTGTATCGTTCCCAGTTGATCCGCACCCTGTTCACGGACGACTGCATCGATCATGCGTGCGAATTCAATGCGGGCGGAGCGCGATACAACACGAGTACGATCAATTTCGCCGGGCTGAGTAATACCGTCAACTCGCTGTATGCGATCCGGGAAATGTATGCGGGACGCCTTCCGCGTTTTATGGGAACGCCGTCCGCCGTCTTCCGCGCGCGGCTCAAAGCACTCCCGAAATTCGGAAACGATGATGACCGCGTCGACCGCATCGCAAAAAAACTGATCCGGGAACTCTTTTCCCATGTGGAGTCCTTTTCCACGAAAGAACGGGCTTTTCTGCCCTCGGTGATCCTGTTTGAAACCTATGCGGCGTACGGCCGCTATGTTCCCGCGACACCGGACGGCCGGGCGGACGGGGAACCGCTGTGCGATTCGTTCGGCGCGGTTCAGGGGACCGACAGGAAAGGTCCGACCGCTCTTCTGAATTCGCTGGTGAAGCCGGATCAGTCGCTCGGACTCGGGACGCTGGTCCTGAATCTGCGTCTGAACCGGAAACTCTTTGCGGACCCCTCGGCGCGGGAACGCCTGAAAGCGCTGTTCCTGTCCTATTTTCATCGGGGCGGTCTTCAGATACAGCCGACGATTGCCGACTCCGACACACTCCGGCGTGCGATGGCCCATCCGGAAAATTACGCATCCGTGATGATCCGGATCGGCGGGTACAGCCAGTATTTCACCCGGCTCTCGAAAGAACTCCAGCTGGAATTGCTGAAACGGGAAGAGCACAATCTATGAATCCGGTGTCTGAAAACAGAAGGAAAACATCCGGTATGCGGAATATCCGAAGGGGTGAAATTATGACGGGCATGGTTTTCGACATTCAGAAATTTTCCATTCACGACGGGCCGGGCATCCGGACCACCGT
>CAYWZD010000122.1:0-6751 GCA_964462755.1 uncultured Victivallales bacterium
ATCGTGACAGCGGAAAAAACCTACTCCTACGGCGAGAATTTCCCGACTCTCAAAAAGCTTTACAAGCAGATGACGGGAATCCAGTACGGCGAACTTCCGGACACCCATCACTGGCTGTTTGAAGTCTGAACCGCATCAACACGGCAGGGACGGAAAAAGAGAATCTCCATTCCGTTCCAGCCCTATGAAAAACCCCTTTCCGGGAACAATTCCGGAAAGGGGTTTTCTTCAGTGCAGAACCGGATTACTTCTTTTTGGGACAAGCCGCGGAGTCTTTCATTTTTCCGCAAAGATTATTCATCGAATGGTTGATCAGTTTGGTAAACGATGCAAGCGAGCCGTCGGGAGAACCGGCTTCGGCCTGGTCACAGAGATAAACCCAGTAAACGATGAGCATCTTTTCGCAATACTGACGGCGGAGCAGTTTCTGGTTCGGAGTGTCATGAAGGAACTGGAGCTGTTTCTCAAGTTCCTGAACTCCGTCGAACACATCCGCCGTGACCACCTTTTTCATTTCTTCGGAAATTTTCTCCGCGGCAAGCGCCGGGAAATAATCCAGAAGTTTTTCATCTTTCGTCTCTTTATGCGCTTTCAGCACATCCGCGATCTGTTCATCGATGAGGTTGTAAAGCACGGGCATCTGCTTGTCTTCCACATGGGTGAGAAGATCGTTGATCTGCACGCCGATCATGTCTCGGACAACATTTCCCGCCTGAGGAATGGCGTCAAGCAGCATTTCAACGCTCTTCTTCCCGAGACGTTCCCCGGTGGGACGAAGTTCTTTCCGCAGGGCCAGGACCGCCTCGGGCATCCGCTGCCGGGCAAAGTCAACCACGAGCCCGGCCAGCGCTTCGGGGGTGGCGGAGGTTTTGAAGCTCTGATAAATAAATGTTGTATATCCGAGGACAAGAAGAAACAGAATCACGTAGATCGCCGTGGTCCGGACAATGGAACGGGTATACTGTTTTTCTTTTTCTTCAACCAGCGTCTGGAGTTCAATAATTTTCTGTTCAAGTGCAGTCATGATCAGATGCCTCCCTTCTTCTCACCGGGGACATAGAGCGTATTTCTGGACGGGTTCAGCTCATAAATCCAGATTTCGAGGAAAGTTTCGATGAGCCTGTTTTCCACTTCGCCGACCGGAACGCCTTCCAGATTCTTGTATTCCTGCAGGTCCTTGAATGTGAGGATATTGCCCTGAAGGGAAGCCAGCGTTTTTTCGGCTTCTCCAATTTCTTTGGCAAGGACGTCCGTAATTTGCTCAAGAAGCTCTTTCTGGAGTTTATCGAGGTCTTTTTCCAGTGATTCGGAAGATGGCACCTGATTGCTGTATTTCTTCAGTATTTGCGCGCTGACCTTCTCAAAAGAAGCGTCCATGCGGGCAAGGAACTGTTTTGAGACATCCTTCTGGAGGTAATGGATGGTGCTGTCCCACTCCACCCCGAGAGCTTTTTCAAAATCAGGTTCCCGCTCCCTCAGGTTTTCAATGAGGGATTTGCGGTAGGCCGGCAGAAAAACTTCCCGGACGTCTTTCTGGAGAGCTTGCAGTTCCGGGGCGGAAACCAGAACCGACGCCTGCCTTGTCAACTGGTTCAGCACGGCATTCCGATCGATGGAATGCACCAATGTACATAGGTTCAGCACAAAAATCCCGAGAACGGCAATAATCCCGATCACCCCGAGAACAGCGACCACAGTCTGTTTTCTGCGGGTCTGCTCCAATTGTTTTTCCATGCTGATGATTTTGTCCAGCATGGCCTCCGGCGAAGACGCGGGGGGGACGTCATTTTTCGGGGGTTCACTGACAGGTGGGGTGAGTTTCTCAGTATCCATTCGCTCATCTCCTTCATTGTTGGGGGGTACAAAGTAAGAGGACGCCGCGCCACAGATGGAACAGGAAAATGTGGAATTGCATTCGGCAAAACGCCTGTGTTGTCATTTATTATATACAACCTTTCAAAAAAATCAAGACAGGATGATAAAATTCTAATAAAAGGTTTACGTTCTTTGTATTGCGCCAGTGAACCATTTCCGTTCTGTAAAGTGTCATGCAATACTCTCAGCATTGCCGCGATCCAGCCGCAAAGGCTGGCCGTGCAGAGCACGAAATCTCCAGCCCGGAGCGGCGGCTCTCGCTCCTCACGGAGCTCGTCCTTTAGCGGGGAACCCGCCGCAAAGGCAAAGGACTTGAGGACTCCGCGTCCTCAAACACCTCGGCAAGGAAAGAATCCCTGCACCCCGGCAAACTCGTTTGCCGTCTTTGAAAATTCCGACTGAAGTCATACCGTTCTTCACTCCAAAAAGCGAATATCCTTGCAGGAGAGAAGACTTTTGAACAGGGATCATGAATTCCCGGACAGGAGTGCTTTTTGATCGTCCGTAACAGATCGGACGATGTTCCCCCTCTGGGAGATTTTCAGGCGGAGAATTTCCCGTGGCCTTCTGAAAACAGCTTGCGTCAATCTTTTTTCAGGATCAGATTGTCGAGGACGCACCAACGAGGAGGACGTTTGGTCACATTGACTCCCCGAATCCAATATTCATACAGCCGATCGATGTCGCCGTTGATCTTCTTCAGGGTCAGCCAGAAGTTGACATATTCCAGAAACAGCAGATCATCCTGAGGAAGCGCATAGGCGACCAAGTCCTTGTACTGTTTCCGCGGAATGAAAAGGTCGTAGTCAGGATAGAGAATCGTCCAGGCCGATCCCTTTTCCGCCGTCATCAGGAGAGCATCCGCCTTGACTTTCCCCTGGAAGAAATCCTCATAGTTTTTCAGGCTGATCTGCTTTCCCTTCAATCCGAGCTGGATCAGCCGGTCATAGTCGGCGCCGTCCATTGCCGCAATGGTGAAGTTTCTGGAATCAATGAGTTCGGGTTGTTCCAACAGTTTTTCCTTCAAATAGTCCGGAACCACCAGCGCCATTGAAAGCTCCAGGTAATGTCTGGAAAAGGACATGCTGCCCAGACGTTTTTCCGTGATGGAAACTTCGCTCATGATGATATCCAACTGATTTTTATTGAGCGGACCGGCAAGATTGTCATAGTCAACAGGGTAGAATTCCACTTTTTTGCAGCCGAGTTCGTGTGCCAGCATATTGGCCATTTCAATGTCGAAGCCGAGCAGTTTTCGTTCACTGTTGAAAAACGCGAAAGGCATCACATTCGAATTGTAACCGACCCGGAGGACTCCATTCTTCCGGATTGCCTGAAGATGGTTGTTGACTTTCGGAAAAGACTTGTCGGGAAGCTTGTTGAAGACATCGAACTCCACCAGCGGCTTGATTTTCATGGCATCCAGCGTGTAACGCTCATTGCTTGGATTCTTGAGGAGGTATCGGAATCCCATGTTCAGCCCCCAGAGAGTAACGCATATCCCAACCGCAATAATAAGCAGGCGGGTAACGGCCTCATGCAGTTTCCAGCGGACTTTTCCGATCATCCATGCAGTGAAGAAAGCGGAAAGAACAAAAACGGCAAACGCTTCCACCGCGTATTTCACGTTGTCGGTGATCACGCTTGCAACCACAAAGAGTTGAAACAGGTCCGAGGGCAGCTTGAACATGGACAGCAGGAAAGGGATCGCCACTTTGGCGCTTCCAAACAAAGTCAGCAGCCCCGCCCCGTACAGTTCGATGTAACCGTTCAGCCCCAGACTCTGGTTCCGGAACCACGCGGAAAACAGAATGAACAGAAGGTCGATCAACTGTCCCGCGCAAGGCACGATGAAAGTGATCGGGACAATGATCTTCGCCATATTGTCGCTTTCCTCGCTTTCCAGATGGTGCTGCTGGAAAAGCTTCTTGATGTTTTCCACCAGAAGAGGAAGGACAATGAAAAGATTTCCGGTCAGAAGAACCGTCAGCATCGCGGTCCGGCTGATGCGCATGATTTCCAGATACCGGAAGTGGGTGAACATAGTCAGGATCAGCGGCATGATCAGGAAAAACAGGAGTCCGCCCATCACCAGATAGCTCACCAGATAAATTTCAAGCCGTCCGATCTCATCCGGATACATGGTCCCGGCGGCATTCGCGATCAGTGCGAAAATGCCGATCGGGGAAAGGCGGACCAGCATCAGCGTCAGATTTGCAAGGACTTCCGAGGTCACTTCCAGCAAATCCAGAAGATTCTGTTTTTTGGGAACAGACATCAGCACGATGCCGCAGAGGATACTGAAAATCGTAACGGCCGGAACCACGTTGTTTGCCAGAGAATTGAAAGGGTTGGCCGGAATGAACAACTGGATGTAGTCCACCGTCTCGCGGGTATTCAGGAGGCTCGGACTGAAAAACGTGGCGGATCTCCACGACGGAAAGCACAGGGGCATCAGGGACATCAGGAAAAACACGATTCCCCACAGCGCCAAAATCATGATGATGCCGCGTTTCGCCACCGAACGGGCCTGTCTTGGCTCCAAACTGCCAATGCTCTGCACCAGGGAAACCAGAATATACGGCAGGACGCTGATCTGCATGATCGCGATGAAAGCATTTCCGATAATCGCCAGATGGCGGCACCGTTCCCCGAAAAACAGTCCTGTCAGCAATCCCAGAACCACGGAAGACAAAATCATGAAGAGCAGCAGATTATTATTCTTTTTCATGTTCGGCTATATTATACCCTTACCTGTCTGTCAAAGATTTCTCTGAAAATCGCAGCAGATTTTGTGACCTCGCCGCCGAAAAAACAACGCCCGGAACAAAAATCTTGTACGGGCATTGCATATTCCGATCAATATACACCGCGATTCGTGAAAAGTCCAGAAGGACTTCTATTTTCGACAGTTCTGCCGGAAGGAATAAACTTTCAGGGGTCCCGAACACAATACACGACATTCCGGTCGCAAAAACAGGCTTCCGGATTCAAGCATTTCCACGGTAAAACGGCAGAAAGAAAAAGCTTATTCCATTCCGGAAGACGACTCTCGAGTGTAAGGATGGTAGGAATATCTGGCACTTCCGTATCCTCCGTAACTTCCATACCGCGAATAACGGTATTTGCAGCTGATGTCGTTCCGGTTGAAACGGTTGACAATCACGGAAAGAGGAATCGAGGAAACACGGGATACCTGACGAATGGCCTTCCGGATCAGGCCGATTTTCGCCATGTGGCATGCAACGATAAAGAGAATTGCATCCGCGAAATGGGTAATGCTCAACGGATCAGCCAGGAAAAGAGCAGGCGGAGAATCGATGAAGATGTAGTCATAATTCTCACGAAGTTTTTTCAGAATCGTCCCGAATCTCTCCGAAACGAGAAGTTCGGCCGGGTTCGGCGGAATCGGCCCGCAGGGAAGAATATCAAAAGTCGGTTCCATGATTCCCTTGAGAATGGACTCTTCCACGGTGGCTTCCCCCGCCAGAATCTGCGCAAATCCGACTTTCGGGGAAAGATCGAAAATCCGTTCGACGGTGGATTTCCGGAGGTCGGCGTCCAGAAGAAGGACTTTCTTTCCGGTTTTTGCCGTCAGAATGGCAATCGATGAGGTACATCCGGACTTTCCTTCTCCGCTCAGGGTGCTGGTAACCAGATAAACACGACAGTTGCGGACATTGGCGGAGGAATCCCCCTTGACGGGAACGATATAAGGAAGATTGGCACGGATCAAGCGCAAAGCTTCAATGAAGTCATAGTAGGAGTGTTCCTCCAGACACTTATACAAAGCATTGTTCTTTTCCTGATCCATGACCCATGGAATGGTTCCCAGCTGCGGCTGGCGAAGATAGGATTCCACCTGATCCGGATTTTTGATGGTCTGATCCATGAACGCCAGAGTGAAGGCAACCAGCCATCCCAGGGACAAGCCGGAGAGGAAGCCTACCACAAGGTTCAGAAGAAGTTTCGGACGATATCTTTTTTCAGGAAGCTTCGCCGGATCGATGATCTTCACATTGTCCAGACAAAGAACATCCTGCATGGTGCGGCTGAAAACTTCACCGGTGATATTGGCCGCATATTGAGCTTGCTCCGCAGAGTGCGCATAGGCGACAATCGTAATGATACGGGTATTGCGGTGGTATTGGGCATCAACGGAAAACCATGGAACATTGTCCTTGTTGGATGGAACGGGATATTTCTCTGCCATTTTATCGCGGACCTTGTCTTGAACCCGGTCGCTGACCAGCAGCATCTTATAGTCATTCACCAGAAGGGAATTCATCATGATGCTCTGGGAATATTGGGAGATGGAAAGTTCTTTCGGCGGTTCTTTATTCGGAGTCCCGGTATTGGCAATCCAGGCATAAATCGTGGTTTGGGCCATAAAAACCGGCGAAGTGAAATATTTGGTCACGATAAATGAGAAAGCAAGACCGAGAAAAGCCGCAAAAACCCAGATTTTCCAGTAACGCAATGCTGTATCCAGGATATTTGTCAAACAGAAAAAGTCTTCCAGAAAAGTACTCTTTTCCTGAGTTTCGATATTTTGATTCATTCCCCCGCCCTTTCTTCAGATTCCATTTCGAAAAGTCATTTAATATAACTCCGAATCCATCAAAATGCAACTGTTCCCCTTTATAAATTACAAATCCCAGTATAATTAAAGGAGATTTCTACAGGTTCAGAATCGGCTGAGAGTGGGAAAAACCCTCATGAGAGCTTTGAGCTTGTCCAGCGAAACCGGCTTAAAGAGAAAACTGTCGAAAACGGAAGAGTCGAAGTTATGATTCATCTCCACATCCGCCGTCACGGCAATGATTTTGGTCGAGGCGCAGGCCGGATTGGAACGAATCCGGGAGGCCAGCTCGGA
>CAYWZD010000122.1:6851-9727 GCA_964462755.1 uncultured Victivallales bacterium
GTCCGCCCATCCTTTCCACAAGTCTGTGCGAAATGGGCAGGCCCAAGCCGGTCCCCTGATTTTCGCGCTTGATCCGTATACGCAAATCCTTCTGTACGAAGGGCTCGAAAATACTCCCCTGAAGTTCTTCCTTCACGCCGCAACCGGTATCGGCAACCCCGATCACCAGTTTCCCGTGGGAAGGCTCCGTCTGCTGAAAATCGACGGAAAGGGTGATCGATCCGTGGTCCGTGAAGTTCACCGCGTTTCCGATGAGATTGAGCAGCACCTGACGGAGACGCTGGATGTCGATGTAGAACAGCGGCAGTTTCTTGGGAAGTTTCAGACGCAGAATGGTATTCCGTTCCGCCGCACGGACGGAGAAAATCGCCAGAATTTCCCGGCACAATTCCGTCAGATTCGCCTTTTCCAGCAGAAGATTGAGCTGTCCGGCCTCCAGTTTGGAAAGGTCCAGAATATCATTGATCAGATTCAGCAGAGAAGTCCCGGCGACATGGATGGCATGCAGATATTCACTGCGGTCGCCGGAGACAATGGTTTCATCCTGAAGAAGTTCACTGAACCCGATCACCGCATTCAGAGGCGTCCGGAGCTCATGACTCATGGTGGCGAGGAAGATGCTCTTGGCCCGATCGGCGGCCTGCGCCTTGGCCAAGGTCGCCTCCAGCTGTTTTCTCGTGGCATTGATCTCGGTGACATCGAAAGCGGTCTTGACGACAAAAATAAGCTTGCCGTCGTTGCTGAACACCGGCTTGGCCGTAATGATGTAGTCATGTCCCCGGTCGGAGAATTCCTTCCGGATGGATTTCTGTTCCCGGATCGCCTCCATGACCGGACAGGCGGCCGCACTGGAGATAATGCCGCACCCGAAATCGGAACACGGAGAAGCCAGAATCTCTTCTTCCGACCGCCCTGATATCTTGACCACGGCCGGATTCACGCTGAGCAGCACCCCATTGTAGTCATACAGCCAGATCGGAATTTCCACATTGTCAAAGATCATGTGTTTTTCCTCGTGGGCCAGAAGCATCTCGTTCCGGTACTGTTCGTGTTCACGGGAAACCGCCACCATCCGTGCGGCGGAGACCATGATGTGTTCATCCGTTTCGGAGAATTCCCGCGTCTTGCGGAGGAATTCCATCCCCAGAATCCCGAACAGGCCGTTCTTCAGTATCACAGGGGCGCAGATCATGGACTTTCCGCCGGTGGAGTGCAAAGGCACCGCATAGGGCGAATTGGAGATGTCAGGAAGGATCAGAAGGTTGTTCTCCTCGAAACTTCTGCGCCAGAACAGGAACTGACTGACGGTTTCCGTCGAAAGGACCGTTTTGAATGACGGGATTCCTTCACCGCAGCGTTCATGGAAGAGCTCCAGAGAAGTGTTTTCCGCGGCATAGCAGGCAAACCAGGCGCGATCGCAATGGAGATGTTCCGCAATCACGGTCAGAATGGTTTTCAGGTTGACCTCGAAACGATCCTCAAAGACAATCTTCGCCAGACATTTGTTGATGATATGCTCATTGTTCACATAATTGTTGAGCTCCCGGATCATCTGTTCCCGCTCATTTTCGTATTTCAGCTCCTTCGTGACATCTGTAAAAACGCCGAACAGAAGCTGTTTGCCGTTGTCCAGATGAACCGGCATCTTCGTAATGCGGAAAGTAACGGCCCCGCCTCCCGCCAGTTCATAAGTATGCGTGACAGGCTCGGTGAATTTCCCGCGCATGGCCATGACATCCTGTTTCTGGATCATCTCAAGGAGTTCGGACGATTTCAGAATTTCAGCGTCGGTTTTCCCCAGGACATCGCTTTCGGCAAAGCCGGTTTTCTGGAGAAACGCCTTGTTCCACATCAGGGAACGGAAGTCGTCATTCGGGTCCTTCAGCTGAATTCCTTCCGGAATATTGTCGAAAATCGCCTGAAGGACAACGCGGGTCTGGATCTCCCGCTGTTTGATCTTCTCGTGTTCCGTCACATCGGTGGAGATTCCGATCATCAGACGCTGTCCGCCGGCCCGCCTGAATATGGACCGGTTCGTAAACATGTAATGCAGCTGGCCGTCGCTCCCGGTAATGCACTCGACAGTTCCGGAGGAAGAACCTTCTTCCAGTCCTTTCCGGTCGTGTTCCCGGAATATTTTCGCCTCGGCGGGCGGGAAATTATCCTCGTCGGTTTTCCCGAGGAACCGGTCCGGAGTCCCCCCGAAGAGCTTGCAGAAACTCCGGTTGACGAGAAGCAGGCGGAAATCATCGTCCACATCCTTGATGAAAATCGGACTCGGGAAATCATCCAGCATGGAGTGCAGCAGGGAATTGGCTTCCAGATATTTCTGCTCGCTGAGGGTAATCTCGGAAATATCCTGAACGATTCCAAGGAATCTGGAACGGCTTTCTCCGCTGCTCTCCTTGCCGTTCTTGAGGGGAACCACACGCATCTTCAGGCAATGAGGAGAAAGGGGAGTCGTGTCCCGGAAAGCGATGTTCAGCTGATCGGCCTTGCCCGTTTCGAGGTTGCGCCAATGCTCCTTGAAGAACTCCATGTCTTTCGGATGGACGATTTTCTCGAAGGATGAGAGCTTGGAATCGCCGGAACGCGGCCAGAGCGGGGTGTCCGTCAAGGCTACGGCTTCGCGGGCATTCCGGTCGTAAATGAAGTATCCCAGATGCGCGATGGATGCGGCATATTGGAGAGTCTGCAAGTTAAAATCGATCTGTTCGTTCTTTTTGAACTCGCCGGTAATGTCCCGGAAAACAATGACCGTTCCGGAGCATTGCCCGTCCGGGCAGCCATCCAGCGGGGATACATTGACGGAGATATGGCGGGACACCCCGTTCCGGGCCAGCAGGATGGGCGATTCCTTGCCGCCGTCTCCCTTG
>CAYWZD010000123.1:0-9707 GCA_964462755.1 uncultured Victivallales bacterium
TCGCTGCCCTGCGACTTATGGACCGTGACCGCGTAGGCCGGAGCCAGCTGGTCCGCCTCTGGAAAACTGTATTGGATTTCGCCGACATCGTATCGGACGGTGAAATGACTTTCCGCATGATGCACGGCCGCGATGGTTCCCATGTCGCCGTTGAAGACGCCCTTGTCGTAGTTATTGGAAATCTGCATCACCTTGTCGCCGGTATGGAACACACGTTCGCCGTCCCGGAAGCCGATGCTGTGCGGGTTCAGAAGAGCCTGAAGCCGTTCGTTGAGCTGGACCGTGCCGCAGACGCCGCGGTTCATCGGCGTAATGACCTGAATGTCGTTTTTGGGGTCGAACCCGAAACGTTTCGGAATACGGTCGGTCACCAGACGTTCAATCAGGGTTGCGACTTCTTCCGGCTCCTCCTTTTCGATCCAGTAGAAGTCGGAAAGATTCTCCCAGTCTGCGGGGGGAACCTCCGGGACCTGCCCGGTGTTGACCTCGTGGGCGGCGCGGATGATTCCGCTTCCGCTGCCCTGCCGGAAAATCCGGGTCAGGCGCGACACGGGGAACTGTCCGCACTGGATCATATCGTTGAGAACGGAGCCGGGCCCGACGGAAGGAAGCTGGTCGGCGTCTCCCACCAGCACGACCGCCGCCCCGGGCCGGACCGCCCGGAAGAACGCCACGGAAAGCGGCAGGTCCAGCATGGATACCTCATCCAGCACGAACAGCTGATGGGGAAGCGGTTTCTTGCGTCCGTGGATGAAGTGTTTTTCCACCGGGTCCCATTTCAGAAGACGGTGCAGGGTGAGCGCGGCGACTCCGGTGGTTTCGGTCATGCGCTTGGCGGCGCGTCCGGTCGGAGCGGCCAGCACGAGATCGAGGTTCGCGGCACGGGCGCGCCGCACGATTTCCGCCACGACCGTCGTTTTACCTACGCCGGGACCGCCGGTGATGATGCTGACGGCGTTTTTTCCGGCCCGTTCCACGGCGGCGATCTGCTCGTCGCTGAATTTCGAATCGGAAGGCGCGGCATGGCGCAGAATCCATTCGCCGTAGTGACGTTCCCGGAAAAAGAGGTTGGCCAGAAGGAGCGGCAGTTCCTGTTCACAGCGGAGCAGACCGGGTTCGTAGACCATCTCCGTATGGTCCGGGCCCGGCTGGATCACCGCCTTCCCGATCTGGACCGCCATTTCAAGAGCGCGTTCGGCATGGGCTTCGTCCACATCCAGCAGTTCCCCGAGCGTCCGCAGGAATTCGGGACGCGGCATGCAGACATGTCCGGCAAGCCGGATCTGGGAAAGCGCGTAAGTCACGCCCGAAACCAGACGCTGGGGCGCGGTCTTTTCGATCCCGGAGTTGGCGGCAATGCGGTCGGCCATGATGAAGCCGATGCCATCGACCTCCGACGCCAGCTGATAGGGATTCTCCCGCAGAACCTCCGCCGAACGGTTTCCATAAAGACCGTAGATGCGGTTGAAGTAGGCGTTGGTGATTCCAAGGCTCTGCATGTGGAGCTGGAGAGTGCGTTTGTCGGAGCTTTCCGACCAGAATTTGCGGATGGCCTCGATCCGTTTTTTGCCGAGCCCCGGCACTTCCTTGAGGCGGGCGGAAGCGGTGTCCAGAATCCGGAGCGTCTCCGCGCCGAAGGTCCGGACGATCGCCCGGGCGTATTTGTCGCCGACTCCCTTGATGATCCCCGAGGCCAGATATTTTTCGATGCCCTCGACCGTCGTGGGAAGTGTCAGCGAATAGTTCGACACCCGGAAGCGGCGTCCGTGCTCCTTGTGGACCTCCCATTTGCCCCGGAGTTCAACCCCCTGCCCCTCGGCCACGCCGGGCATCATCCCGCAGACACAATGAAGACGGCCTTCCGGGTCCTGAATGGAAAGGACCTGGAAACCGTTCTCCCCGTTGTTGTAGATGATCTTCTCGACCCTGCCGCTCAAGTTCTGTTCGGTCAGGGCGGAATCGCGGGAGTTCGCATTGTCCGGGGCCGGGGCTTCCATGGTCGTCCGTCAGTGATGGGAGAAGATTCGTTCCGGCGCATGGCGCAGAACCACGCCCAGTTCGTTGGCGCGTTTGATCACGTCGGCGTCCTTGAGCGAGCCCGAGGGAGCCACCACCGCCTTGATTCCGGCTTTGGCGGCGACTTCCAACGCGTCGTAGAAGGGGAAGAAGCCGTCGCTGGACATGACCGCGCCGTCCAGCGTACCTTCGCCCTTGTATTTGAGGCTGAATTTTTCGATGGCCTGCTCGACCGCGCCCACGCGGTCCTGTTCGCCGGTCCCGACGGCGAGTGTCTGACCGTTCTTCACGATCACCACACCGTTGGAACGCACGCTGATATTGATATACCAGGCGGCCAGAAGGTCTTCCATCTGGGCGTCGGTGGTTTCAATCGTCGAAGTCTGGATTCCGCATGCCTTGTTTTCGCCGGATGCGGCGGGAAGATCGGCGGCGCTGCGCACATGGGTCAGCAGGGGCGCGGCCACCACGAGGGAGCCGTCGCAGAGGACCTTGAACGTGTTGAAGCGTCCGTCAGGATCGTCGCCCACGAAACGGGGCAGTGTCGCCAGGTCGCCGCACTGAAGGATGCGGATCTGCTTGTTGAGCTTGAAACGTTCGGCGTCATTGAATATCTCCAGCGCCTTCTCCTCGTAGGCGGGCGCCACGACGCATTCGCAGAAGGTGCTCATGATCTCCTCGGCGGTGGCGGCGTCCACCTTGACATTGAAGGCGATGACGCTGCCGAACGCGGCACGTGCATCGCAGTCGCGGGCCTTGATGTAGACATCGAGAAGGGTTTCGCCCGGACGCATCACGGACGCGCCGCTGGGATTCACATGTTTCATGACCGCGCAGGCCGGATGGCTGAAATACTTCACGATGTTCAGCGCCCCGGAAATATCCTCCAGATTGGTCTGGGACAATCCGTTCTTGCCGCTCTTGAGGGTGACCATGTCCGCGAGGGCGCCGTGTCCGCCTTCCGGCACATAGAACGCCGCGGGCTGGTGTGGATTGGTTCCATACCGCAGATCGCAGTTTTTCACATATCCGCGGGTCCCCGCGACGATCTTCGCGGGAAAGTCCCCCTCATTGCGCGTCAAATACGAATTTCTGGCTAATTTCTCCGCCATTTTCCAGTCTCCATTTGAAGGTTGCCGTTTGAAGTGTTATTGTTATAGGAGAATAACTGGCACAATGTACATTCTCAAGGGCGGAATCGCAAATGCCCGGACGCAAATAAAGCACGAAAAGACGGATTTTTTAATATGAAAAAAGGTTTGTTCATCACGTTTGAAGGAATGGAGGGCTGCGGAAAAAGCACCCAGATTCACCTTCTCGCGGAAAAATTGAGGTCGGGCGGATATGAAACCGTAGTCACCCGCTCGCCCGGAGGCACCCCGGTCGCGGAAAAAATCCGCGACATCCTCAAAACGCACACGAAAGGCGAGGACCTCGTCCCGGAAACGGAACTGCTGCTTTTCGGAGCCTGCCATGCCCAGATGACGAGGAAGCTCATCATTCCCGTCCTCGAACGCGGCGCGTTCCTCCTCTGCGACCGCTTTTTCGACTCCACCACCGCTTATCAGGGATACGCCCGAGGCCTTGACATGGACATGGTCCTGCGAGTCAACCGCTTTGCCTGCGGATTCATCCAGCCGGACCTCACATTGCTGCTGGACATCGACCCGGAACAGGGAATCGAACGATCCCGCAAGCGCGCCGCGCTCGAAACCGACCGTTTCGATTCGGAAGCCATGAAATTCCATCACGACGTCCGCGCCGCTTTCCTCGATCTTGCTGAAAAAAACAGTGATCGCTTCCGTATCATCGACGCATCACAGGAGGTATCTCAGGTCCACGCTCAAATCATGGAGGCGGTTCATGCTCGACTGGAAAGCTTTTAAGGAACGTTTCCCGATGATCGCACACGCTCTCGCCAACGCGAAGAGCGCCGGACGCATGGGACATGCCTATCTGGTGGCGTCCTCCAACCCGAATTACCGCGTCGAGTTTCCCACCCTCCTCGCCGCGCTCCGGGTGTGTCTCCAGCAGGCCCCAGACGGCGGTCCGTGCATGGACTGCCGCGAATGCCGCAACATCCTCAACGGTCTCTACCCCGATTTATACCTTCTCGCCCCCACATCCAAGGCGCGTGAAATCGTCGTCGGCAAGGATTCCGACGATCCGGACACCCTCCGCTGGTTCGAGTCGCAATTCCATCTGAGCAGCGTCTCCGAATCCGGCTGGAAGATCGGCGTGGTTCAGGAAGCCGACACCATGAACGAATCCGCGCAGAACGCCTTCCTGAAAACACTGGAGGAGCCGCCGGGAAAATGCCTCTTCATCCTGACGACGGGGCGTCCATCCTCCCTGCTGCCCACCGTCCGTTCGCGTTGCCAGCTTCTCTCGCTCACGGACAACCGCTGTGAATACAGTTTCCCCCGCTGCTCCGACGTTCCCGCCCTGCTCTCGACTCTGGCTCTGGAACAAAAACCGAGTCTGATGCGGACCGAAGATTGCGCCCGCGCCCTCATCGAGATCGCCGCCTCCCTCTCCACCGCCGCGCGAACCGCCGCCGATGAAAAATGGGCGCCGCGCCTTGACGCCGCCAAGGAACTGGAAGCCGCCGGAGTCAAACTTATCGAACGCCGGATTGACGGCGAGGCCGGAAGCGAATACCGCCGCAGCCGCGAACAGTTCATCAGCCTTATTCATACGTGGTTCGCACAACTGGTCCTGATGACGTCCGGGATGGAAAACAACCTTTTCCCGAATCCGGAACTTCTTCCGCCCTCGGAATCTGTAAAGTACATTTCCGGAGACAAGGCGTTACGTATGCTGTCTGCCGCGGAAGACCTGCTGGGGGCCATGCGGACCAACGTCAACGACGAATTGGCATTGCGAACGTTCTGTCTCTCGATCAACTCCATTCTGGCGAAGGATTGAGGAAAAACAGCTTCGTTGCTCAAGGACAACACGGCTTTTTCTGTTCAGCAGGTCCTACATACTCTTTCCAGAAATCATTGATGAGCATTTCGATTTGAGCAGTACACGCATTCCTGTCTAATTTGTCATATTGGTTCGAATGTTTCAGGAAAAGTCTGGCATTCTCATATTCCGCTTTTGCCGCGGCGTTCATGTCTTCGAGAGCCTTTTTCTTATTCTGTTCACAGCCCAGTCCGGCATAAAGCAGCAATCCCCGCCAATACAAGGCATCGACGGAGTTATGGTTGACCGCGTAGGGTAATGCCCATTGAATTCCCTGTCAATTAAAGATACAAACATGAAAAATCGTTCATCACCCTTTATATGTCAAAACTAATTGTTATATATTCTCCACGCAATTACCTAATGGTTTTATCTCGTTTTTCCACTATTGCCAAAACTATTCCTCATCCCCCGCCAAAACCGATTCGCATACTATAATTGCGTTGCTCTCCGGGAAAAAAGTAACGCAAACGCAGTGCACCAGCAGATAATTTTATAGTCATTGATTCAAAGTTCCTCCCGAATTTTCCTGAAAGGAATTATTTCTTCCGGATGACAGGGCGATTTTTCGAGGATCAAAACTTAAGGGCAATATTTTCTGTTCCACGTTTGCTCCAGCGATTCATACGCATATAAACCGTATGCCAATTACCATGGGACTTCGGCAGTGCCCTCCATTTGCAACCGTTTTCCGCCACATACAGTATCGCATTCACCAGCTGGAGATTGCTCATGCTTACATTACCGCGTTGCCGCGGCAGATGTTTTGCTATCTTCTCGTATTGTTCTTTATTCAGTTCCATGCTGGATAATATAGCATGAACTCAAAATAATTCAAGTGTTAGTGTGAACAGAATCTAATTGACTGGAGAATGCCGGCGGACGGTCATTCTTTTCCATCCGGCTTCAAACATCCCGTCCGGGGATAATTGCGCGGGCTGCACCCGAGATAATGCTTGAAGGTGCGGGAAAAGCTGGAAAGGTCCTGAAATCCGCACACGTCTGCGATCTCCTTGATCCGGAGCCGTTTCGAACGGATCATTTCGGCGGCCAGTGTCACCCTTTGAAACAGAATGTAGTCATGGAAGGGCTGTCCAAGCTTCTCCTTGAAGAGCTCCCGGAAATAAGCCGGGGAAATGTCCCGTTCCGAAGCGATTTTCCGAAGGTCGAACGTTCCGGACGGGTCCATGCGGATTTTTTCGGCCGCGCTCATGACCCGGTAGCGGTCCTCGTTCAATGGAGGCGTCTTTTCAACGGCTTTGAACAGAAGGTAAACCAATTTTTCGACATTCAGGACGATCGCCGGCTGATTCTTCCGTTTGTCTGTGCGGAAGTCCCGGAGAATTTCATTGAAAACATCATTGACGGAGCGGGGCTCCTGAAGGGTGATGAAGTCATTCCTGAAGGAGCTGTACAGCGAATCGTAAATGCGTTTTCCCCTTTCGCCGGAGAAATCAATCCACAGATGCTCGTAGGGCATGAGGATATCCGGAATCGTTTCATAACGGTAGGTGCTGTGTGCGGGTCCGAGCCAGAATACAATCGGCGCTTCCAGCCGGACCGTTTCGGAATCGATATGCAGTTTCACGATGCCCGATTTGATGTATTCAATGGAATACCCCGGACTGGAAAATGGATAGTGGTTGTATTGGAAGAAGGTTCTTCTCGTCACCATCCTGACAGTCAGATCGTTGAAATAATTCATTTTTTCCGCAAATCTGTCAACTTTTTCTCAAATCTGTTATTTACATCCAACCTTTTCCACTGTATAATTTATATCGTTTTATGAAGACCTTCAAGAGAAAAACCACTTGATCTTGAAAAAATTATTTTTTATAAGTTTTGCAAGGAGAATGCAATCATGAGAAATGGAAAATTAGGAGCGGCCGTCATCGGGTGCGGGGAAGGATTCAGACACATCAAGGCCTACAAGGAAAGTCCTCGCTACGAATTACTGGCTTTGTGCGATATTCATCCGGAGCGCATCCGGAAAAGGATGGATGAATTCAGCTTGAAAACGGATATCGTGGCCACCGGAGACTACCGGGATATTCTTGCCATTCCCGGAATCGACGTGGTGTCCGTTGCCTCCCCTGATTATTACCATGCGGCACATTCCATCGCCGCGCTGGAAGCCGGAAAAAACGTTCTTTGCGAAAAACCCATGACGCTCGATCTGGAAGAGTCGAAGGCAATCATCGAGGCGGTCCGGCAGTCCGGAAAAACATTCATGATCGGACATCCCACCCGCTACACTCCGGCCTTCATTCTTGCCCGGCGGATGATTCAGCACGGAGACATCGGGGAACTCTTCATGGTGGAGAGCGAATACGCCCACAATTACCGTCATGCGCGAGGAATCGACGACTGGCGGGTCGATCCGCGCCGCGATCCGTTCCTCGGGGGCACCTGCCACGCCATGGACCTGATCCGCTGGATCACCGACGATCCGGTGGACGAAGCCTTTGCCTACGGCACGAAAAAAGGACTCGCCGACTGGCCCATCGCCAGCGACAGCTACATGGCCGTCTTCAAGTTCCGCAACGGCGTTATCGGCAAGGTGATGTGCTCCATCGGGCTCTCCCGTCCCTACACCATGCGGAGTGTGTTTTACGGAACGAAAGGCACGATCATCTGCGACAATATGAGCAAGACTCTCCAGATTTCCAGCGTCAAGCTGTTCGGAACGGAAACGGATGTCTGCACGCCGTTCGCGGAAGTGCCGGTCGAAGTCAACAACCACAACGTGGAAGCACAGGTCGATCTGATGGCGGACATCCTCCTGAAAGGCGCGGAAAATCATGCCTCCGTGATTGAAGGAGCCCGCACCGTGGCCGCCTGTGCCGCCGCGATCGAATCGGCAAAAACCGGACTCCCCGTCAAGGTGGAACAGGACTTCTGACCGGAAGGAATCGTCATGCCAGAAGTCAAAACATTGGAAGAGCATCTTCATTTTCTGTGAAAGCAGAGGAGCAGGGATCATGAAAGCCGGATTTTACGAATGCGACATCACGCCTTCCATCGGAATGGAGCGTCCCGCCACCTATCACAAACTCTTCATCGAAAAGATCAACGACCCGTTGAAGGCACGGGCGGTCGTTTTCGACAATGAAAAAAACAAGGTGGCGCTGGTCGGAGTGGACATCTGTTTTCTTTCGGGCAAAGTGACGGAAAGAGTCCGGGCGGTCCTGCCCGGAATGACCGTCACGCTCAGTCCGTCACACACCCATTACGGCGGTCCTATTAGCATGGCCCCAGACTGGCTTGACAATGCGCCCGAACTGATCCGGAAACTGGTGAAGGAGGAAAGTGTCTGCGAAAACCCGGAATATACCTCGTATCTCGTCAGCCAGATTGTTACGGCCGTCAAAATGGCGGATTCCCGGCTGGAGGAGGTCGATTTGTCGTTCGGCAAGGGAAACGTCGAGGGTGTCACGTTCAATCGCGGGTTCAAAATGGAAAACGGACATCGGGCCACTCATCCGGGCAAAGGCAATCCGGAAATACTCGAACCGTTCGCCCCGATCGACACCGAGGCGGGAGTGGTCGGATGCTGGCGGAAAAATGGGGATTTCCTCGGCTGCGTCGTGAATTTCTCCTGTCACGGCACCTGCGACGGAACCGGAGCGACTGCAGACTGGCCGGGACAGATGGCTCGGACCATCAAGGCGGTTCTGGGGGAAAACGCTGGCGTGGTTTATCTGTACGGGACGGCGGGCGACATCACGCAGATCGACAATCAGTCGCTTTCCCCTTATGAGAGCGGCCCGGCGTATTCGAAAAAAGTCGGCGTCACGGTCGGGTCCGAAGTGCTGAAAGTGCTCATGAGTGCCGAAAGAGGGGAAGTGAATGTCCTTGAAATCCACCGAGGACGCCTTCTGATTCCGCGCCGCAAACCGTCGGAGGAATCCCTGAAAAAAGCACATGAAACCGTTCAGCAGTGGAAACGCGACACCGCCTTCCATTTTGCCAAGGAGCGCCTCATTCTCGCGGAAATCGTCAAGAAGGAACCGGCGTTCGACATGGAACTTCAGCTGGTTCAGCTCGGCCCGCTTCTGATCGTGGCGATTCCCGGTGAACTCTTTTGCGGAATCGGACTGGAAATCAAAAAGAACTCGAAGTTCCCGTTCACCTGGGTCAGCAGCCTCGCCAACGATCTCTGCGGTTATATTCCAACGCCCGATGTCCTTGACAGCAATACCGGAGGCGGATACGAAAGCCGTCTGACGGTCTTCACCTGCTGTGTGCCGGAAGCGGCGGACAGCATTGTCCGGAAGGTCTCGGAGATGATGAAGGAATTCACGCCAGAGGCCATCCCGGAAGGACCGAAAATCGAACCGGTCACGACCGTCTGGGAATTTGGGAACTGTCCTCCGGAACCGGAATGAGGGGGGCTACATTCCCAGCAGAGCGGGCAGAAATAGTTCCACATCCGGGTTATCATCCGAGAGGGGAGCTTTGTTGTCATCGGTCCGCATCTCATAAAGCTGTTTGTCCAGCTGGAGACGCCAGTTCAGGAAGAAATCGTAGTCGGGCCATGCGCCGCATACGCCGTAAGGTTTGTTCTCAGGCGCATTGATCTCTTCGATCAACCGCTGTTCCAGACGTCCCGTCTCGCGAAGGTTCTTCCTTACGGATTCCGGATCATTCCGTTCGAACGCGGCCACCGCAAGCGCCCGGAAATGCCATGACTTGAACATCGTCTCCTGAAAATCGATGAA
>CAYWZD010000124.1:0-9493 GCA_964462755.1 uncultured Victivallales bacterium
CCGGCTGGTCCGGGCGCAGGAGAAATAAGCGTTCCAAACCTGAATGTGGATGGAATTGCGGATGCCGCTCTTACAGGAAAATGAGGTGACCTGCGAGAAAGTGGGGGTGGAAAGCGGCTTCCTTACACCGGAATATTTTTCGTGTATTTTCCGGTAGACGATCGGCACGCCGCCTGGAATATTCCGGCATCAACACCGCAAATAGCAGTCAAGCCCGGGCTTGCTCAACGAATGGTGGAAATTCCTGGGCATCAGCAATTGCGGTGTTATGGGATCAAGGGCAGCTTTAACGCTGACACTTGACGATGCGCTGTTGAAAGCAACACCTTCGGCGTTGTCCCCCTAGCCAAAGAGTCTATGCGACTCCCAGCCGCAATTCGATGGAAATGCGAGCAAAAGCCTGGTTCTCTGTTGGAATCCGATATGAGCTTGATGCCTCGGGAAGTATTGATATTTCTGTATACGGACAACAGCTTGAAAAACTTGTCCGAACATGGCTGCGGGATACGCGCTGGATGGAAGATTGGACTCCACTGCTAAAAACTTTCGGTGAAAAAGTGAAGAAATGAAAAGTGGAATTTGAACTTTTCTGGAAAGAAAACCGGTTATACGACCTCAAGGAATATCGCGATCCCCGCAGAGCAGGATTTTTCCTTGGTCGGCTGTAATCAGATTCCTTCCATCTCGGGAATCAGCCTCATTTCAGGGAGGCTGGAAGGGCAAGATCATTCCTGTTTTGCCGGAGGGAAATACGCAGTTCGCGCGGAGAGACATCGTATTGTTTTTTGATCGCGTTGGAAAAATAATACTGATTCTGAAAGCCGGACTCGTCGGCGATTTCTTTCATGGATTTGTCGGTTTTCTCAAGAAGATCAAGCGCGCACCGCATTCTGGATTCGACCTGAAAGCGTTTCGGAGAGATTCCATACTTTTTGAAAAAAAGACGGCGCAGCGAGGAAAGGGATACGCCGGATGCCCGTGCCGTGTCGCGAAGCAGATGCGGATCGGAACATTCCTTTTCCAGTTTGAAACGAAAATCTTCCACCGCTGAAAACCTCCGTCCGGAGTCTTTGGCGCGCAAGGCCAGGGAAATCAGCGTGAGAAGCCGGAAGCAATCCCCGAGCATGTCCGGGACATTTCCGCCTTTTTTCCGGCTCAGATTCCGTTCAAGCCTCAGAAATATTTTCAGAACTTCCGGAATGTCGCCCCGGACCAGCAGAAACTTGTCGAGCCCGAAATCCGCGAACATCCGTTCCATCGCGCGCCCGGCCAGCCCGATCAGATATTTATGATATCCGTTGTCGGAATGAAACGAAAACAGCCCCGGAGGCACAATCAGCAGGTGTCCCGGCGCAAGTGTTTTCCGGGTTCTTTCATAACGATGGACGATTTTTCCTTCCGTGACGAAAAGAATAAGATAATAAGGATGACTGTTGCTTATGTCCACAGGCCCGACGACGCGCCGTGTTTCCTCGGTGACAAACGGATACAACGGCAGTCCCGGCTCCCGGTTCTTCCAGAATCGGAGCCTGTAAAATTCATCCTTGTCCGGATCGAGGTTCGGCAGCGTCGGCATTTTTTTATAAATAATTTTATTCTTTTTTATAAAAAAAATATAACTCGATCTCTTGTCTTTTCAAACGTTTTCCGGTAAAATATGTCCATAAAACATTCTAAGGAGTATTTTTATGACTGACCCAAACAAGCGGAAACCCTGTTTTGCCTACCGTTCCTTCTGGAAAGAATTCGACGCGATGAGAAATTTTGCATTCATCGGAGTCAAACAATATTGCGTTTTTGCAGGCAACACCGCCAATTCGCTGGGGGAGCCTTATGCGCAATATGATCCCGTCTGGAAATGGTATGATTCGTATGATTTCGCACCGTTCGACGAACAAGTGCGGAATCTCGTGAAGATCTGTCCGGATGCGGAAATCCTCTGCATGATCGACCTCAATTCTCCTTTGTGGCTGGCCCGGCAGTTGTATGTTGACAGCTACCCGCAGCTGAGCAATGCGCTCACCAACGCCCGCTGGCGTGCGGAAACGGAGAAATATGTGCGCGCGTTTGTCTCATACGCCGAAAAGCATTACGGCGACCGCATAAAATGCTACATCGCCATGTGCGGCGTAACTGACGAATGGATGGATTATGCCAAGGGCGATGAGACGGAAGGCAAACTTCAATATTACAGGGAATGGTGCCGGAAGAAATCCCTTCCGGCGCCGGAAGATGCTCCGACGGTCCGGGAGCGTTTCGCGGCTCCGCATCTGGATGGAACTTTGCGCGACCCGACGGAAAACCGCGATGCCATCCAGTATTGGAAATTCCACAGCGAGCTGATTGCGGACTCCATCATTCATTTCTCCTCGATCATCCGGAGTTTGGTTTCCCCGGACAAGGAAATCGGGGTCTTCTACGGCTATATCCTTGAACTTGTCGCGGGTCGTCTGGTGCAATCCGGACACCTAGCATATGAAAAGCTGGAAGCGTCGGACACCATTGATTTCGTCATCAGCCCGGGAGATTATTCCGACCGTCCGATGGGCGGCGGGAGCGGCTTCATGACCCCGAACGGAACCGTCCACCTGCATGGGAAAAGCTGTCTGTATGAAATCGACCACCGGACGCATACGGCCAATATGCAGCTGACTCCTCACGTGGCGCTGAAATGGATGAATGAATGGAAAAATACCGCGGAGGACGTTGCCGGGCTGCGCCGTGAATTCTGCCGGGCTCTTTTCCATGGGGCCTCCCTGTGGTGGTTCGACATGTGGGGCCGTTTTTATGTGGAAAAAGAGGTGTTGGAGGCCATCGGAGGAATGCGCCGTTTATGGGATGAATACGCGGACCGTTCATTCGAACCGGAGGCCGAGATCGCGCTTTTCGTCGATCCGGAAAGCACTTATCTGATCAACGATCAGGATTTGCCGGGAAGAAAGATTTCACATCTGTATCAATACATTCTGAAGGCGCTGAACCGTCTGGGAACCCCTTACCGGGTTTACTCGATGAATGATATTCCGAAAGTATCGGAATTGAAGCTGGCTGTCTTTGCCGGAGCGGTTGAAATCACTCCGGAAAGACGTTCCATGCTTGAACGGCGCCTTTTCGGAAAAACCGCGTGCTTCTGGTATGGGCCGTCGGGATTGAGCGACGGCAAGAACTGGAGACAGCAGGACCTTCCCGGAGAAAAATTTCCGCTTTTCGGGGAGATTACACCCGAAGTACTCAAGAAAGTCGCGGAAAGGGCGGGGGTCCATTTTTATATCGATTCGCTTTGCCCGGTCTGGGCCGGAAGGAATCTTATTTCAGTCCATACCGCGCAAGGCGGTGAAAAAAGGATTCGTCTGCGTAAAAAAGCGGATTCGGTCATTGAACTTTTCAGCGGCGGGAAAGTGGCGGAGAATGTTTCGGAATTCATCTATGACTTCATGGAACCGGAAACCGCATTGTTCAAAATTGTCACCGGAAAATGAGTTCCGCCCGCGCCTTTTTTGAACGGCATTCGGCTTATTCCCGTGACAGTATATTCCGGATCACGGCGTCGGTCATGTCCGCGGTAGTGGAGTTTCCTCCAATATCAGGAGTGCGCACCTTTCCTTCTTTGAGGACTTGACAAACGGCATCCATCAGGCAACTCGAACTCCCGCTTTCCCCGAGTTGATCCAGCATCATGGCGATCGCCCAGAAAGTTCCGACAGGATTGGCGATCCCCTTGCCGGCGATGTCCGGCGCCGAACCATGGATCGGTTCGAACATGCTCGGATATTTTCCTTCCGGATTGATGTTGCCGGAAGGCGACAGTCCGATGCTGCCGAGCATTGCCGAGCCAAGATCGGTCAGGATGTCGCCGAAAAGATTGCTTGCCACGACCACTTCCAGACGATCCGGGTGCATGATGAAATATCCGGCCAGAGCGTCTATATGCATCTGAGAAGACTGAATTTCCGGGTAAGATTTTTTTACCTCGTCGAAAATTTTATCCCAGAATACCATTGAATGGTTCAGTGCATTGGATTTCGTGGCGCTCAATACTTTGCCGCGAGAATTCCGTTTCGCATATTCAAACGCATACCGGATAATCCGTTCGGTCCCCTTGCGTGTGAAAACCGCTTCCTGAACGGATTCGGATTCGCCGGTTTTCCCCCGGCCGCAGTATTCTCCCTCCGAGTTCTCGCGGACAACCACGAAATCCATACGGTCATTCTTCAGTGGGGAATTCAATCCGGGCAGCAGTTTGATCGGGCGCATATTCACATATTGATCGAATCCCGTCCGGATCGGAAGCAGCAATTCGCGCAATGAAACATGATCCGGGACTCCGGGGAAACCGACGGCTCCAAGCAGAATCGCATCACAATCCCGCAATATCTCCAGACCGTTTTCCGGCATCATGCGGCCATGGGCAAGATAATATGCGCAGCTCCATGGTAAATTATTGTAGTGGAATCCGATTCCGCCATGTTTCCGAGACAACGCTTCCAGAACCCGCTGTCCTTCCCGGATCACATCGATTCCAATGCCGTCGCCCGGCAAAAGATTAAGGGTATAACTTTTCATATATTCTCCTCTTTACCATTTTTCAGAAAATTCCACAGTGTCGGGGGTTCAAGAAGTCCGCACGGAACCAGCTGGCGCTGTGACGATTCGTACATTTTGTATTGATGCGGTCCCGTCCGGACCGGCCATTTCTCCTTCAAATAAAAAGGTCCCAGCGCGTTGCGTCTGTGACCATATACGGTTATGGTCAAAGCGCATGTTCCCGGCAATGAAACCTGGTACGGAGGCCAGGGCAGAAGGCGCTCTTCCTCCTCATCGATCTGAACTCCCAGCAAGACGCCGCGCCATTTGCCGAATTTCAGAATTGACGGCTGCGGCTCCGATATTTCAAATCGGTATTTCAGGTTGCCGGCATAGTTCGGCAACCCCTGTCCGCACCAGTCCCCGAAGTCCAATGCACTCGGCAGACGGATGATCGTATCCTGATTTCCGACTCCAAATTCACCGAGGATATAGAGACATTCAAGCCCCCTTTGTCCACAGTCATATTGAGAAAAGAGCCTCAAAGTGTTGTCGCCGTTTCTGAACCGTTGACAAGGCAGACGCAAACAAGTCAGCACTTCTTCAATCCAGAAACCGCACGATTCCTGTTTCAACACGACCCCGTTGAATTCTATTCTGTAAAACTCCGGGTGTTCAATGGCCAATCGGCAGTCTTTAGAAGGAACTATGTCACACTGGAAAGTATATTCAAGTTCAAGGTCCGCCTTTTTCCATGAGTGATTTTTCCCTGCCATCCAAGGTTGAACCATCATTCCGCCCCTCGGAACTTCTCCAAGTTGCGCCCTCAGCTCATCGTCGATATGAAGAATATAGGCCGGTCCCCGCCGTGGCCCGTGATCGATCGTATAGGCTGCATGGTCCAGAACCAGAACATTTTGTTCATCAAGCTCGTAAGGAATCGCTGTTGACGGCAAATCCCGCAGATAGGTTGTTTCCGCAGGGGGCGGCGGTTCTTTTTCTTCCGGGATGTTCTCCGCCGAAAAAAGAAACATTCTTGTCTGCAACTCATTCAGCGCGGTATGGAAGTGATAAGCGCCATTCTTGTATGAACAGGGGACCCGATAAACACTGCCCGTCTCCATATCCAGCTCATGGAGCGGCCCGCGGTCCGGAATTCTGATGACCGCATCCAGAGACGGATAACTGATGCGGCGGTCGTAAACAAGAGGGGCCATTTTCAATTCAGAGGTGAAAGGCATGGAAGTATTGCATAAGAAAAAGGAATAGGAATCACCGCAATCCGCCAGGCGGAACAAGACGGACTGCGCCTGCCTCCCGTCGGGTTCGCACACAGAGACCCTCCGTTCATATCCGGAGATTTTTTCCGCAAGGTCGTTTCGGGATGCGGAAATGAAATTGCGGTAAGCTTCCGCCGCGGCGTCCGAAGGAACCGCATCCACATACCGGGGCGGCGTGCCAAGATAAAAAACGGGTCCGTTGAATTGTTTCAGCATGGCGAGGGTGCTGGTTCGGACTGTTTTCAGCTCGGGGATCAGGATCATGCGGTAATCCGCTTGTCCGATCCGGAATACATCCTCCGTGGCGGACGCACAACGGGAAATGATCTCCTCGTCTCCGAAATCGAAGTCGATATTTTCTCTCAGCAGCAGATTGGTCAGGTCGGTAAAAGCCCGGTCGAGAACATTGACCCGTTCGGAATAATAGCCATCCAGAGCTTTGCATCCGGGCTTGACCTTCCGGTTTTCCTGTTCGATGTCTGTGGATGGAATATCTTTGATCATGATGCTCCACAGGGACTCTATCGGATGAATGACCAGAAGATCGCGGATCTCATTTCCCTCCTGAATGACCGCCCCGAGTCTGGCGAAATAGTTTTCCACCACCGGATATTTTTCATGCCATGGAGAATGAAATGAGATGCTTGCCGGATAATCCCGCTTTGCCTCCGCTTCCATGGAATACCAGGCAAGATGAAGACAGCGGCGGTTGATCCCCATCGCATACTGCCAGTCGCATAGCGCTTTGTGGCCGGCAAACGGGAAATCCCATCCGGTGCAGGCATAACTTTCTGTCAGACGTCTTTTTTTACCGAACTGGCGGGCTACCGACGTGCATTGTTTAACCGTGTTGAAAACGTTCCAGTGTTCTGTGAGAATATCCACCCCGGGAATCTGCATATATTCATAAAAGCGCATGGAGGCCCCGACATAGAGGATTTGCGTCGAAAGCAGATCTTCCCCCAGAACATGGCCGGTCATTTGCAGGTTGTGTTTTTCACACCACTCCCCGATCTGAAAGCTGAAGGCCTTGACAAAAAGTTCTGTGATCAGATCATAGAAGTCATGCCTCGCCCGGGAAACTTCTTCCGCGGTATCGAAGAACAGTTCCGGGATATGATCCAGAAGGTCATATCCGAAACGCTCCGCGAATTGCCGCGGAATGCTGTCCGTCCACGGCAGACATTCGGAGACATCGCCATGGATATAGCAGGGTTCGTCGGAAAAAATGCCGGGGACTACGGAGGCGAACTTGGAGTGAAATTTCTCCCAATAACGCTGATGGGTTACATTCAGGAATTCCTTTACCGCTTCCGGATTCATGGTGTCAAGGTAAGTCTCGCCGTTGAACCATGAGGATTTCTCCATGTATTCCCGGAAAAAAGAATAGATTTCCTCCCCTTTTTCCGGCCGTTCTCCGTTCTGCAGACGACGCATCCGCAGGATCTTCGAATCTTTGACTTTCATTGCAAAACGGGACAGCGTTTCTCGGGAATCGATATCCCCTTTACAGTATTTTATTTTGCGGGCCTTGAAACGGTCATCGGATGTTACAATGCCCCCCGCAGCCCCGGAAGGCCAACGGTCCTCGTCATACAGCCATGCATACATCCCCTGTTTTTCCGCTTCATCGATACAACTTCCGATACACTCAAACCATTCATCCCCCAGGTATGGAGTGTTCAACCCTGTCCGTGAATGCATGTAGAATCCGCCGAATCCCATCTGTTTCATGATCCGGATCTGATGACGCAATTTTTTTATATCAAGAGTTGAGTTCCAAGCCCAGAATGGAGCTCCGCGCAATTCTTTTTCCGGACAAATAAAATTTGCCAGCAAATTCTTCATTTATCGCCTTTTGATTCTTTTGGGTTCATGTCTCGATGCCCCGCATCGAATTTGAAGCAGACGCGTCGGCATTTTCTCGGGTCAAGGGGTTTGTTCTGGTCGTGGTCCGGCATCGATGCGCTGGCCGCCGAAGGTGAAATTCCGATACTCCGCATGCTCTGCATCGGGAGGGCGTTCATTTCTCAGAAACGATATTTCATGTTTTTCCGGTCCGCGAATATTTATAGCTTGTCGCTTTTTCTCGGCGGAGAGGCAAAACGTCCTGCCGCATTGCTGAACCCGGCTTTTCGGAAGTCTATTTCCACCTTTTCCTTGTTGGACAGCCAGAATGAAAGCCACAATGTTTTCGCCAAATGCGGATCGGTCATGCCGTCGAATTTACGCATGTTCGTGAATCCGACAGCCAAAGAACGCCATGAATTGTCCGCATAGCGACTATGGTCAAAAAAAGCAATATGCGGGATTTCCTTTTCTTTTCTGGACTTTCCGACAAGATAAATGCCGCAGTAATACAGCTCTGAAGGAGGATCAAGCCGAAACTCACAGTAAACGGATTTCGCGTCCGCGGGAACGGTGCCGAGCGGCATTTTGATCATTACCCGGGTGGATGTGACTCCAATCGGTGCCGGGGGAATGGTAATGCGCAATATTCTAGCTCCATTTTCATCCTGTGCAAACACGGCCGGCAGGAGTGTTGTTCTTCCGTTGATGATTGCTTCAACCCTCGGCATTTTGTCTGTCTGCGCCGCGGCAAAGACAGGGAAATCCTTGACTTCCAAAGCGTTTTTTGCAGAAATCACGATGTTTCCTGGATTGACCGTGTTTCGCGGAATGACCGGAGCGGGCTCTTTCTGCCAGGCGGATATTGCCAGCAGGACCGGAGATACCCCGTGTTTGCGTTCGGTTGAAAGCTCGATCGATTCGATCGTTTTCAGTGGATGCGGATTATCGAAGTCAATGATCCCGAAATTGTAGATGATCCCGCGGTCATCCGTATCCCGGTTTGCATGCCGCATGGCAATTCCGCCGAATTCGGAACACCAGTCATTGATATTATTGCGGTATATCAACGGCAGCACCGTTTTTTCCCCATCCGCATAGCGGAAGGTCAGCGTTCCTATTTGCGGCTGAAAGGCAGCGCCGTATTTACCGAGCGGGGTAAAATCATTCGTGTTTTCCGGACGGGACGCGGTAAGCAGAAAAGAAAATCGTGTTGCTTTCCGGTTTACCGGGATACGGACTGTCCGTGCGGGGAAGTTGTCTCTTTCAGAACCGGAGAGCATGAGTCCGTAGTAGTGACTGCCATTCGTAAGAAGCCTGAATTGCTCCGGTATAGCGGACAGTATTTCAGCCAGCCGGTTCAGTTTTTCTGCCTTTTTGAAAAACGGGAAATCGGCCTGTTCTCCGAATTCCGCATTCACAACATTCCCGAGCGGTATGGATGCGGGATGTTCTTTTACAGATGGAGACGGCAACCTCCCGAAGAATCTTTCTCTCATTTCCACGACAGGGTCATATGCCAGAAGTTCACGGCAAGTGTCCACATTCCAATAATACTCCGCACCCAGCACCAGTCCGGCAAAACCGTCGGCTGTATTCGGCAGATATTTCGGTCCGACATGACTCCAATGATACCAGAATGCCGAATTGCAACCGGACAACCCGTATTTCTTCACATATCCTGCCATTTTCTGAATATTGGTCGGATTTCCGCACAACGGCATTCCAAGCATCCGGAATCCTTTGTCCATAAATCGTTTGAAATGATCTTCCGGCGAGTCGGAATACCCCCAGTAGGTGATGATGAAGCGCTTATCCAGACGGTCGATCACCCGTTCCCC
>CAYWZD010000125.1:0-9444 GCA_964462755.1 uncultured Victivallales bacterium
CCTGCCCGACGCCGACAAGCTGACCGCCGTCCTCGAATGCGCGGGAAAGAAAGTCACGGCGAAAGCCTCATCCTCTTTCAAAATGACTCTGCCTATCAAGGACCTCAAGCCCGGCACGTATGAAGCTAACCTTACCCTCTTCGGCGGCAAAAAGGCGGTCGGTTCGGCCAAAAGCAGCCTTGTCAAGCGCGAATACTGGGAGGGCGCCGCACAGATCAATCATTTCTCCCGCGCGATCATGAAGGACGGAAAACCCGTGTTCCCGGTCATGCTCTTCGTGATCTACACGAAACATATTCCGGACCGGAGCATCCTCGGACAGCTGGACTGGATGCGGAAATACGGCTTCAACGCCAGCCATATTCTGATGGACAACCGGGCCAAGGACAAAGCTCAACTCTTCATGGCGGAAGCGGAAAAGCGTAACATGCCGATCATTTTCTGGACGAAATACAGTGAGATGCCCGAAAAGGATTGGGCGGAGTGGATGAAGCAACTGAACTATAAAAACATCCTCTCGCAAATGGTGATGGACGAACCGGAACTCAATACGCCTTCCGGCAAGGCCCGCGATTTCCTGCGGAAAATGAAGCCGCTCTTCCCGTATCATCCGGTCCACATGAACAACACCGTGCTGGGCATTCCCAACAACTTCGCCAATCTCGAAACGGACATCCTGATGCTCGACAACTATCTCACGGCCCAGGAACGCCAGAAGGTGAAAGCGGTCGTCGATCACGCGGACATCATGTGGAAAGCAGGATCGGAAGAAGGCAAACCCTGCTATTATTTCCTGGTCGGCGGCAATTTCCCGCTGCACTACAGGGAACCTTCCTACGGCGAACAGATTGCCCAGTCCTACGGCAGCATCGCCGCCGGATGCACCGGTCTGGCTTACTTCTACGGCTGGCCACAGACCGCGCCCAACTGGCGCGCAATCACACAAATTGCAAGAGAGGCGGCAATTCTGAACGACGTTCTCACAAGCGAGGAAGAATGTATCGAAGCCACGGCGACCGGCAATCCGAAATATCTGCGACACCGCACGAAGAAGCATAATGGTTACCTCTATGTTGTCTCCGCCAACATCGACGAAAATCCGGCGGGAAAGACCACCTTCATCCTGCCGTCCGAATACCAATATTCCGGCGACGCGGAAGTGATGTTCGAAAACCGGAAACTAAACCTCAAAGACGGCAAGTTCACAGACGATTTCCCGGGACATTCACGCCATGTCTACAAAGTGAAACTGAAGTAGCTTTTTCCGCAGGGAAATGCGCGATCCCTCTTGCATTCTTCCGGTGAAAAGGGTACATTGCCGCCTCTTAAAATTCAAGGAAAGCGATTCTTCATGGAGCCTTCATTCCATCCGGGGGAACTTCTGTTCGATACGAACGGCGTTCCCGTCAATGCGCACGGCGGAGGCATTCTCCGTTTCGGGGATTTCTTCTACTGGTATGGTGAACACAAAGGTATCGGGGAAAAAGGCAACCGGGCGTTCGACGGTGTGCATGTCTACCGTTCACACGATCTGTTCCAATGGGAGGATCGCGGCCTGGCGCTGGACATCCGCAACGGTCTGGTTCCGGAACTTCCGCCCGGCTGTGTGCTGGAGCGTCCCAAGGTGCTGTTCTGCGCACAAACCGGCCAATTCGTCATGTGGGTTCATTTCGAGGGCAACAGGAATGATTACCGCATGGCCCATTGCGGCACGGCCGTCTCGGATGCGCCGGAAGGCCCCTTCGTTTTCCGGTGGCATGGACGGGCGGACACGGGAACGAAGCCGATCTCCCTGCGCAACGCCGAATTCTCCCGCGAAATTATGGAAACGCACCGCAAGGAATATGATGTCCTTCCCGGTTCGGAATGCCCGGAAGCCATGAATGTCGACTACATGTCCATCGGGTATTTTCTCGGGCAGGATTCCCGCGACATGACACTCTTTCAGGACGACGACGGCAAGGCGTATCTGGTCTATTCCTCCGAAGTCAACAGCACGCTGCACATTTCCCGCCTCACGGAAGACTTCACCGGATTCTCCGGCGTGTGGGAACGGGTATTTATCAAACGCTGGATGGAGGCTCCATGCATTTTCAAGCACGAGGGGCGTTATTATTTCATCGGGTCCGGGTGTACCGGGTGGGCTCCCAACGCCGCCCGGTCCGCCGTCGCGGGCCATATCTTCGGTCCGTGGACGGAGTTGGGGAATCCCGCAATCGACACAGACGGCGAGTTCACCTACCATTCCCAGAGCACATTCGTCCTGCCGCTGACGGATGGACGCCTCCTCTACATGGGCGACCGCTGGAACCCGGAAAATGCAATCGACGGCCGTTATGTCTGGCTCCCGATTGAATGGGAAGACGGACGGCCTGTCATCCGCAACCGGAAAGAATGGTCCTTCTCCTGACTCTACCCCCCCTGTTCCTTGTCCTTGCCGGCGAATGACGCAGCGCCATTTTGACCGGATTGTAAATCTATTTGTCGGTTTCATACATTGACACTTCACGAAAACCGGATATAATTAATCTAGGGAAGGACAGGAGATATCGATTAAAAGCAGGAATGTGTGCAGAGGCGCAGGGCAGAGTGTCAGACATCAGAATGAAAAAAATCAGGGGATTGTCTCTACTTGGCAACAGATTGAATTTCGATTCATTTTCTATTCAAAATCCGTTAAAAAAAGCCATTTGCCCGTTTCGCATCTTGACAAAAGAAAGAAAATGATTTAAAATATGACAAGGCGATGAAACTAGTTTCACGAACCCCTGACAGAGAGAAATGATGGTCGAGCAGAAAAAACCGTTGAATATCCGCGATGTCGCAAAAGCAGCCGGGGTTTCCCAGGCGACGGTTTCACGTGCACTCAATCTCTCTCCGGAAACAAAGCCTTCCGCCAGACAGCAATCCATTCTGGAGTTGTGCGCCAGACTTCACTACGAACCGAACGAACATTTCCGCCGGATTTACTCCAGACGGTCCGACACGGTTGCCCTGATCTTTTCCGAACTGGCGAAGGATTCCCCGGAACAGGGCGGATTCGAACGCTACGCCGACCTGAATTTAAGCGCATGCATCCGCGGCGCCCAGCAATTTTTTGCGGAAAGGGAAATCGACCTCCTCCTGCTGGAAGCCACCCCCGCCTTCCTGAACTCAAAACGCTATCTCAAAATGATCCGCGGACAGCTTCTCGACGGTGCGCTTCTGTGGGGCATGATCGATGGAAGCGAATGGATACGGGATTTTCAGACGGAAAATTTCCCCGTTGTCATGATCCAGACAGAAACCGACACTCTGGACTGTCCGCGCGTCATCGCTGACGATTATTCCTCGATGTCCGAGCTGGTGGAAAAGGCGATTGCATCCGGACACCGTAACTTCGCTTTCTTCGGGGTCAACCCTACTTTTTCGATCGCGCAGCAGCGCACAGCCGCTGTCTTCGACACGCTGGCGAAGCACGGCATCGAGCCGGTCTACTCCACGCACCGGGTGCATGAAACCTTCTCGAGCACACGGGAAAGCATACGTGAAATGCTGGAGGAGGCGCCGCAAACAACCTGTGTCATCTCTCTCTTTCCGGTTGTCGCCTATGCCGTCTTCACGGAGCTCCGGGAAAGAAAGTTCCGGGTCCCGGAGGACATCACGATCCTCTCCGCCGATTGCGTCGCCCTGCCCGGAATGTCCGCGAATATCTTCTCTTACCTCAGCGACTACAAGCAGGTGGGCCGGGCCGGAGCCGAGCTCCTGCTCCGCCAGATCAACGGGAAGGAAACTCCGCACCGTCTCAGGATACCGTCCTTCCCTCTGCCGGAAAAGCTCCGGCTTCAGGCGTTATGCAGTCCATCGGATGAAAATAATCGAACAAGGCGCATGAAAACGGAGTCCAATAGAATGGAGCTTCGCGGGGTTTCCCTTTCCACCCTCGGACGAAAAAGGGCATGCGGGTCGGAATGCAAAGAGAATCACCGGACAACAGAACGTTCAAGCATAAAAAGAGAGAGGCAAAAATGAAAAAGCAAGAGAAGAAATTCACACTGATCGAACTCCTGGTCGTGATTGCGATCATCGCAATTCTGGCCGGGATGCTGCTCCCGGCATTGAACGCGGCAAAACAGACGGCGCAGAACATATCCTGTCTGAACAACACCAAGACCATCATGCAGGGAATGATCTTCTATGCCGACTCGTATAAGTATTTTCCAGTCCGTGACGACGGGACGGCGGGAGCCTACAAACCGGGCCGCTTCTGGTTTCAGAAAATCTATGGCACACTTTCCGGCAAAGATGGCAATACTCTTGTTTTCTACAAGCAGTCGGCTTACTTCAACTGTCCGGCCTACAAACTCTCTTCGACTGTTGCGATCGACTACAACAACATCGCATACGGAAAGAATGACGCGCTGGGAGTCAATTACAGCAACTACATGACAAGACCGGACATGGTCAAGCGGCCCTCCGTGGTGATTGCCATCGGCGACAGCGATGATGACGCTTACTACGGTATGATGATCTGCGCAACCAATTATCTGATCGGAAACCGTCATAATAACAAGGCCAGCGCCTCCTTCGTGGACGGACATGCGGAAATCGTCCATTCCAAGGATTATCTGGCCCCCGGCTTCACCTACGGATGCATGAATTACACGACCGGCGCCACACTTGTCAAGAGTTCCGGTTCCCTCTGGCCCGGTTACTGGTCCAGCGATCTCCAATACAAGTGGGGCGCGCGCGGCACCGGGTACGACTACCTGACAAAATAAAAGGATGGCACCACGGATTTCCGGGAACTAAAGTCCGGTTCAGCCATGAAAAAAGACAGATGATCATAAAATAGAATCAAATCGATGAAAGAGAAAACATGAAGAAAACCATAACCTTTTTCGTATCTCTCGGCGCCGTGTTTCTGCCGGCCGCCCTCCTTGCCGCTTCCCCGCTCCGGGGAACCGTAGTCCAGGGAGATGACTTCAGCACCAACGCAACCCTGATCGAAAAGTGGGACAAGAAAAACAACGTCGAAATCAAGGACGGCAAGCTCTATCTCAATCAAGGAAGCCTCTCGCCGCGTCATGAACTGCCGGAAGAGTATTATATGGCTTTCGACATGGTGTCGCTCAACGATGCCAAAAACTTTCCAAACGGCGGCGGATTCTTCATCATCGGCGCCGACGACGGAGTGCTCGCGCTGATCCGCCCCAACGGAGGACACCAGCTTCTGATGCCCAATCCGGACAATCCGCAGAAACGGGTCGGCGGCGGCAAAAGCTTGAAACCCGTTCCGGGCCAGCCGCTCCGCGTGGAATTCTCCCGTCAGAAAGGCTCCGAAGGGCTTTACCGCTATACGCTCATCATCAACGATCAGATCATCCACCAGCTCTCCAGCAAGGCAAAGGCGAAACCGATTGTTTCCTTCGGACAATGGCGCGCCGAGGCGGTGCTGGACAATATGGAATTCTGCACGATCAAACAGGGGCAGACGTCTCCCAATCTGGTCATCAACAGTTCGCTCGAACACCTTCAGGAAAATTTCAATCCCCAATATTTCACGCTCGGCCTGAGCCGCAACTACAAGAACAATCCCTCCTTCGAGGACTTCGCCCCCTGTCTGAATCCGGATGACAAGGTCGCGCATTCCGGCAAACGCTCTTTCCGACTTCAGAACAAAGCTCCGCTCGCAACCGGCGCACTGGTCGGGACGTCTGACATCGGCGTCATCAAAGGTCAGCCGATGACCTTCAGCGTCTACCTCAAGGCCAGCAAGGCCGACACTCCCGCGCGCCTGACGATCCGCGGCATGTGGGGCAAACAATTTCACAAGGACGTGAAGGTCGGAACCGACTGGCAGCGCTATTCCTTCACGGAATCCCCGGAAAATTCACTGATCCGCTGCAATGTGGTCAATACGGCAAAAGACAACGCCATCGTCTGGGCGGACGATTTTCAGTGTGAACTCGGCGCCAAGCTCACGCCTTACGCCCCCTGTACCATTGATGATGTCAAACTCGGACTGAAAAAAGTGGAATACGCCCCCATTCCTCCCATCAAACCGACGAAATTCGCAAAAGCCCCCGTCTTTGACGGCAAGCTGGAGGATTGGGCAACCGGCGCGAAAGTCGATTCCTTCACCGTCCTGAAACCCGACAGCCGCCCGGCTCCGAAACACAAGACCGAAGCCTTTTTCGGATATGACAAGGACAATCTCTACATCGGCGTCCGCGCATACGTCGGCGACCTTGCCAAAGTCAAGGCGGACGAACTTCAGCGGGACAACACCAACATCGTCACCCAAAACGACTGTGTCGAACTCTACATCGACCGCGGCCCCACCCGGAAGGAGATGTTCTGGCTCGCCGCCAATTCGGCCGGCTCCCAACTCGACGCCGCACCGGGCGACCGTCTGAACTGGAACGGGAACTGGCGCATCGCCGCCTCGCAGAATAAAAAACTCAATGCGCTCGAATATGAATTCGCCATCCCGCTTTCGGAACTTTCCGGCGCCAACCTGAGCGAAACCTTCGGCATCAACATCGGCCGGACCACCCCCGCCGACGGCGAAAGCTGCGACATCACCACAACGCCGCGCAGAATGTTCAAAGTGCCGGAAGTGTTCCCGCAGCTGATCCTTCCCCGCGAAGCGGTCCGTCCCTATGCGCTCGGGGTCCATTCCGCCACGCTCAGCAACGCGGTCGACCGCAAGAACGGCGTGAACATTGAAATCGCCTTCGTCAACAACTCCGGCGCCAAAAAAGAAATGCAGTTCACCGTGAACGAAGCAAAGAACGGGACAAAACTGGCTTCCTTCGATGCCTCGCTGCCGCCGGGCGAAACCGTTCTCACAATGCCGGTTTCGATCTCTTCGCCGGCCGCGCCCCAGTCCGTCGTGATTGAAGGCCGCGAGAAAGGCAAGATGATCCTTTCCGCCTTCGAACGCGCCGCGATTGTCAATGCCGTGACCGTCCTTCCCCGGTTCGACTACTACATGAATGAACCGGCCGCCGATGTGCTGGTTGAAATGAAGCTGCCCTCCGCGGACGGCGTGAAAGCGGTCCTCAGCTGCGGCAAATTCAGTAAAAGCATCCCCGTTTCGAAACGCCAGATCGTGGAAGTTCCGCTCGCTGGTCTTCCTGACGGCAAAAACGCGGTCCAGCTCAAACTTACCGGTGGAAATCTCGACTATACCGTCTCCGTGCCGCTGGTCAGGAAACCGTATTTCAAGGGAGCGACCCAGATTGACCGCATCCGTCTCTGCGTCGTCAACGACAGCAAGCCGATCCTTCCCGTCGCCCCCCTGATATGCGTCAATCAGCGGTGGAGACAGACCGTGGAAACCGTCATTCCGGAAATCCGGTTCCATCAGAAATACGGCTTCAGTGACTTCATCATCCTGATCGAAGGAGACGACAACTATGTCGCAGACGGCACGAAAAAGCTGAACGAACTCGGAATCAAGATGATTCTGTGGACAAAAGCCTTGACGAAGGGAGTCGAACGCCAGCCGGACGGCAAGTGGGTCCGCACGAACTACGACCCGAAACCGCTGATGGAAAAGCTCTGCCTGCCCGGAGTCATCGCGATCATGCCGTGGGACGAACCGGAGATTTCGGGACTGAAGTCCGAAGACTGCGCCTGGACCATGGGAAAAGTCAACGCGGCGAAAACCTATCAGCCGACGGCGATCAACTACACGGTCATCGGCATTCCGGCGCGCTATGCCAATCTGGACGCCGACATCATCGGCATCGACGACTACATCACCAACAATGACAAACGCGATGCCGAGAGCGTGCTGGCGTATGTCCGCCGGGTCATGGACGCATGCCGCGCCGAACGCAAAGTGGGCTATTTCTTCACCGCGGGAGAGGTCTACGGCAATCATTACCGCTGTCCGACCTACGCAGAACAGATTGCGCTGAACTACGGTTCCATCACCGCCGGCATCACCGGAATGGAATATTTCTACGCATTGCCGATCAATCCGGGCAACTGGCGCGCAATGGTCCAGATCGCCCGTGAGTTCAAGACGCTGACCCCGGTCGTCTGCACCCGGGAGGAAGTTTCCGAGGCACAGATTTCGGATTCCGCGGTGAAGTTCATAACGCGCCGTCTCAACGGCAAACTCTATGTGATCGCGGTCAACACCGAAAACCGCCCGGCCAAAGGTGTAGGCGTCACCCTGCCCGGGGAACTGAAATATGCACCGAAGGTCGAGGTCTTGTTCGACAACCGTTCGATCTCACAATCGGGCGGCCGCTTCCAGGATGATTTCGAGCCGTATTCCCGCCGCGTCTATTGCGTGAATATCGACTGAGCCCCCCATTTTCCGGACGGGATTTTCCACCCGCCCGGAAAATCCTTTTATGAAAGATTACAGAGACGTAGCCGTCTCCGGAATTTCCACCGCTTTCAGGACCGTCCCGCCCGCCGCGGACAGAATGACTTCAGTCACCGCCCTGCCCCCGTTCCAGAGTTCTTCCATCTTCCGCGGAAGGGAAACCTTCTGCTCCCCGTCCGTCATGTTCAGAAGGAAATAATAGGCGAACCGGTCATTGAAACGTTTCGACGCCCGGACCGTCGGGGGAAGGTTCGGAAGAACCGGCCGGATTCCTGCCTCCGACAGAATTTTGCCGTAGAAGTCATGCAGGAAATCCTCTCCCATCTCCGCCGCAATGTAAACCGCTTTGCCTTTCCCCGTATAATTCACGGTCACGGCCGGATGACCTGCGTAAAATGCCTTGTGGTAAACCGCCAGAACCTCCGCCCCTTCCGGATGAATGTATTCACAGCGTTTCGAGACGGGAAACTCTGTCTTTCCGGCAAAGGAAAAACCGTTGAGCAGAATGGAGACTTCCGTCGAAGGCTCGAAGATGTCGATATCCTCGTTCCGGATTCCGAAGAGCTCGCGGAGCACTCCGCCGGGGAAACCGCCCCGGAAACAGAGATTGTTCTCATCCACATACCCGGAAAGATACGTCATGACCAGCGTTCCTCCGGCGCGGACGAATTCGGCCATGCGTTCCGCGACGCCCGGCTTGAGCATGAAAAGCATCGGCGCGACCAGAAGTTTGTAACGGGAGAAATCCGAAAGGCTCTCCGGCACGGCAAGCGGGACATTGTGCGACCAGAGCGCCTGATAATGCTTGAGAATGGTCTCCTCCGGCTGTTGCGCGGAACTGCCGCCGAAGCCTTTGCAGTTGGCAAGACACCAGTTGGATTCCCAGTCGAACAGGACACCGACCCGCGGATGAATCCGGCTGTCGCAGATTTCCGCCATACGGTCGAGACGCGCCCCGTAATCGGCGACTCTCTGAAACACCAGCGTATCGTCCCGGTCATCGTGTCCGACCACCGCGCCGTGGAACTTTTCGCAGTTGCCCAGTCCCTTTCGCCACTGAAAATACATCGTGCCGTCCGCGCCGTGCCCGAGCGCCAGCAGCATCTCGCGCTGGA
>CAYWZD010000126.1:0-9413 GCA_964462755.1 uncultured Victivallales bacterium
ATCGCCTGAATTGGAATAGGCGCGGACCGGCATGTCGGGATAGTGGCTTTTGACCGTGTCCCGGAATTTCCTGCCGACTTCCCGCACCTTGTCATGAGTCCAGGTGATGTAGGCGCGCATACGGTAGGGGGTGAATTCGTCCTTCGGGAGATTGTTCCACGGAATGCCGAACTTGCCGAATCCGTATTTCTCACGGACTTCCCGGTCTGCCCTTTGAACGAATCCGGAAGGATTGTCCAGATTGAACTTCGTATTCATGCCGGTGCCGTATTTGAGGTTCAGCTGAACCAGTTCGTCCCCCATCCACATGCCGCCGATGGATTTGCCGAAGCGGTCCAGTGTCGTGGCGACGCCGTCCAGATACAGCTTCTGTGTCAGCGGATCGGCGATCCAGCCGAAATAACCGTTCGCATCGCGGGTGATGCTCCGGATTTTGCCGTCGGGAGACTGTCCCGTACAACTGTAATAAGTATAAATGACGGGTTTCGGAGCTTTCCCCTTTGCCGCCTGTTCCAGAAGATATGGCATGAAGGATTTTTCTTTGGCGACAGCATAGTTGCCATGGAAAAATTCAGGCTGGGCAAGATAGGGGGAAGGGATTTGTTCCTCAATCCGCAATCCGGCTTCCGCCAGTTCATCGAAACGCTGTTGGAAGGAGTAACTTCCGCCGTATTTCATGGCGAGAGTGAAATTTTTTTCCGAAAGAGGATGCGCCCATGTTCCGAGACGTCTCATGCGCGGTTTTTCCTTGCCGAGGAGCTCCTTGTAAAGAGGGTCCGGCAGTACATACGTGCGGAAGGAAGGCGCGATGATGTCCAGAGAATTCTCGTTTTCGTAAAGAGTTTTTCCATCGGCTTTCAGGGCGATTCTCAATTTCTCTCCGAGCCGTCCCGCCACGGTATAATAGAAAGCCGGAGTTGAAGTCGTCTTGTTGCCCATTTGCTTTTGACTGGCAAGAACTCTGCCGTCCAACAGGGAAGTGACTTCCAGTTCTGTTGTTGCCGGATGACTGAGACGGAAAAGAATCCGGTTGCCTCCCTGATCGTTTTCATGAACCGACAAGGCCCCCTGGGAAACGCAATAACATTTCGGAAGCTCAGCACCCGGGCTGAAAACAAAAGGGCGGAAGGCCTCCGGTTCCTGTCCGAAATGGCCTTTAATGGGAGCGAGGCAAGAGGTTTCCTTATTCCCGACATTGCGGAAGCGTCCGACGCTGACGAGCCAGCGTTCCCCGGTCAATCCGGTTTTTCCGGCCGCGGATGCCTGCAAAGCGAATTCCAGTCCCCAGAAATTTTTCCCGCGAAAAGGAACGCCGGATGGAAAAACGCGGCCGAAGTCAAGGTTTTTGAAGGAGGAGATTCCTGCCTGATTGAAGGTCAGATATTTCTGATGGCTCCGGTCCGGATTTCCCGTGACGCTGAAATGGAGTTCCACCCGTTCATCGGTCCAGACCGGTTTGCCGGGCAGGGACTCGGAGGAGATGGCCCCGGAATTTTTTTCTTCGCACCGGAACTGGAGATACAGATTTTTGCCGTCATGAAGCATTTTCAATGTTGTGGGTGCTTCGGGCGGCTTGCCGCTTCCGTCCGTACGGTGGAAACGGTCAATGGCGAGCGCTTTCTTCCAGACGGGATCATTTCCGGTGCCGTCCATACGCGGCGCCCGGTTTGTCATGGGAATGACGAAAGCCTGTTCCGCCACATTTTTTTCTTCTCGGGCGGGCATCTGACCGGGGGCGTCTCCTGCCTTGTAAAGTCCGAGACAATCCACATAGAACAGGCAATCCTTGTCGGGCGTGCGGAGAATGATGCCCAGTTCCGCGGCATCCTTGGAGAGAGTTGCCGTGACTTTGATCTGATTCCAGCTGCTGTCCACGGAAAAACCCTTGAATACGGCTTCAACGGCCTTTTTTTCCCCGTCGGTCGTGTAAAGATAGATATTGAGTATTTTTTTCCCGACGCACTTGACATATGCCGAGGCGGTATAGGTTTCGCCCCGCTTGACGTTTTTCAGCAGGGGAACGTAAATGCCCAGTTTGTTCGACGGGAAATCCAGCTTCATTTCCAGCGAAGATTTTCCCCGGTAGCTTTCCATTGCGGTCAGACGTCGGAAATCATTCGGCGTGGAAGACCACCAGAACTGAATTCCTTTCAGAGATTCAGGGCTTTCGAATCCGGCGATGTTGTCCGGAACAAGGTTGGGTTCGCCTCCGGAAAGAAGTATTCCGGACGACAACAGGGCAACTCCCCAAAAAAGAAGACTTTTCATGATGCCGGTTTCCTTTACTGGTAGACTTCGTATGCTCCGTTATTGGCAACAATTTTTGAACTGTAAAATGTGTTGTATCCACAGGGGGCGAGAGTGGAAAAGTTGCCCGGGAGCCAGAGGATGTGAGCCAGTCTGTTGTGAAGATACCCGACCACCTGAGAGGATGTATTGGGCGGCTGATCCGCCATATACCGCAGACTTCCGGCCCAATATATGGCGGTGCCGGACTGTTCCGGGCATCGGTCGCTGAAAATCAGGCATCGCTGCGGGACCTTGAATTCGGCGAGACGGTGATACTGGTATTTTGCGGTCGTTTCCGCGGGACCTTTTCCGAACAGACTGGAGTTGTAGGAATAGTTCAGATACAGAGTCGAATCGTCGGTCCTTTCATTGAGTGGACAATAATACACGCCGCGGCGATTTTTGGCGGAAAGCTTGTTGAAGGTGTCCATGCCGCCGAGATAAGCGCCTATGCGGAGATAGGAAGGAATACTTGTCGGGGATGTTTGATTGTAGGGCATATATTCCTGATTGTCGCCGAGATAAAGATGCACGGCCGTTCCGATTTGCCTGAGATTGTTCTGGCATTGACTGCCCTGAGCGATTTTTTTTGCTTTGTTGAGGGCGGGAAGCAGCATTCCCGCCAGAATTGCGATGATCGCTATCACGACCAGCAATTCTATCAATGTGAATTTGTGTTTCCAGACGTGCCGCCGTATTCCGGTTGACTTTTTCATTTTTGACTCCTTCATGATGATTCAAAATCCTGTTTTCAAATATTACCTGCTCTCGGAATCGGCCGGCAGCTGCCGGCGTCAATGAATTCCACCGGGAACTCATAGGTTTTCTGCTTCAGATGCTTGCCGGGAACAAACTGGTCGAGAACCAGATCGATCGCTTTTTCCGCGATTTTGCGGATGGGAACGAACAGCCCGGACATATTCGGGTTGCAGGCCTCGATCGGGTTGGTGCCGACAAAAGAAACATCGTCCGGAATTTTGAGCCCGAGGTCGCTCAGTCCCTGCCATGCCCCGGAAGAGAACGTGATGCCGGGAGTGAGAATGGCGGTAGGGCGCTTTTCGGCGGAGAACAGTTCCATGGTCAGATCGCGCCCGATGTCATACCAGTCCGTCGAAATTTTTCCCAGCCGGGCGTAGCGCGTGCTGAGGCGGTATTTTTTACAGGCCGCCAGAAAATCCTGATAATAGGTAGCCATCACAAAATCTCTCGGGGAAACTTCCTGGCTGACGAACGCAATGCGGCGGTGTCCCATTTCAAAGAGTTTTTCCACGCCCATCCCCATGGATCCCCGCGCCGTCTTGACCTCGTAGCGGCCGAAGCGTGCCAGATCTTCCACGCGGGAATTGATGAAAACCATCGGCAGGGAATCGAATTCGGGCTCACAAAGTTTCAGCTGCAACGGTTTTTGAGGAATAAAGATGATCAGGGCGTCACAGCCTGCTTCCTGAATGCGCTTGGAAATTTTTTCCGGGTCGTTCTCCGAAAGAAGAGTCAGCTGGATTTCAGGATGCAAGGTGCTGTAACGCATGATTTCGCTTAACATCTGAAGAGTGTATGGACCATAGGGAACCGCATCGCTTCCGACCGCCAGCCCGATCCGGGTCAGCTTCCTCTGCGGGAACGAGATGAGCGTTCCGCGTCCGCGCGTCTGGGTGATCAATTTCTGTGCGGAGAGAATGGCCAGCCCCTTCCGGAGAGTGCGGCTGTTTACAGACAGAGTGGCCGCGAATTCCGCTTCGGGCGGCAGACGGTCACCTTCCTTCAGTTCGCCGGACAGAATGGCGTTCCGGAGAGCGTCCGCAATCTGACGGTATACCGGTTCCGCCGCCAAGGGGCTGACTTCAATTTTCTTTTTGAAAACCAATGCGTTCTCCAGGTTAATGTATCTTAATGCACTATTATATACGAAGAATTTTGTTTTGCAAGGGGCCGGAAAAATAAAAATGATTTTTTTTCAAAAAAAGGGGGAGGATAACCATTTTTAAAAGATTTCCTCCCCCCTGCGCTCTGGATCGCCGGAGAGTTCCGGGGGCGTCCCCGGAATCATTCCCGGCTGTGATTCAAAGCATTGACCAGTGCCCGGATCGCCGCCATGTTGATGCTTTCGTCAATACCTGTGCCGCAGACGTCCTTTCCGTTGATCCGGGCTCCGATAAACGCAATGGCACGGGCGTCCGCACCGCTTCCGAGTGCATGTTCGTAATATTCCTCCACCTGAATTTCCGGAATATCGGGAGACTGCCGGAATGCGGTCACCGCCGCCTCGATCGGACCCCGTCCGACATCGGAAATACGGCAAGGCTTTCCATCGATGCCTATTTCGAGTTCAACTTCCACCGTTTTCTCATCCGCGGAGGCCGGACGGCGCATCCGGAAGTGCCGGAGCTCGAAAGCGGGAGACGGCGGAGAGACGATCTTCTCCTGAAAGATCCGGAAAATCTCTGAGGCTGTCACCTCTTTTCCGGTTTTTTCCGCCTCATTCTGGACTGCTTTTGCAACGAATGGCTGCATGTTTTTCGGCACACTGATTCCGTAAACGCTTTCAAGAACGTAAGCCACGCCTCCCTTTCCGGACTGGCTGTTGATCCGGATCAGTCCCTCGTAGCTTCGCCCGATGTCGGCGGGGTCCAGATGCAGATACGGCATTTTCCAGCCCTGCTGAAAATAGTCGCTGATTTCCTGCCGTCGCGCCATTCCTTTCCGGATCGCGTCCTGATGTGTGCCCGAGAAAGCGGTAAAAACCAGTTCTCCGGCATAGGGCGCGCGGGGGGTGACCTTGATTCCGGACACCTCCTCAATGAAGCTGGTGATTTCAGGCAGGCGCGAGAAGTCCAGCCCGGTTTCGATTCCGCGCGACTTCAAGTTCAAGGCGAAGGTGATCAGATCCATGTTGCCGGTGCGTTCGCCGTGTCCGGCCAGCGTTCCTTCGATCCGTTTGGCTCCGGCCAGCACGGCCAGTTCCGCCGCGGCGATGCCGCATCCCTGGTCGTTGTGCGTGTGGATGCTGATGACGGTGTCGGGCATGCCGTTGTATTTCCGGCAGAAATACTCGATCTTGTCGGCATATTCGTTGGGGGCGCGCCGTTCGACGGTCGAGGGCAGGTTCAGAATGAAGTCTCCTTTGCCGATCGGACGCCATTCCATGCGGACCGCTTCGCAGAGTTCGACCATGAAATCGATGTTGCTGTCGGAAAATTCCTCTGGCGAGAACTCGTAGTTGACCGCCCCGCGCAAGCCTCGTCCGGCAATGGCGTCGGCGATCATGCGCGTGCCGTCCGCGGCGATCCGGATGAGTTCCTCATGCGTCTTGCCGAAAACGAATTCACGGTGCAGTTCGCTGCCCGCAATGTAACAGTGGACCATCGCCCGCCGGACCCCTTCGATCGAGGCCATTGTTTTTTCGATCAGGTCTTTGCGCGCGGCTGTGAAGACGACAATCCGCACATCGGTCGGAATCCGGTTTTCCGTGATCAGACGCCGCACAAATTCGAATTCTTCCGAGGAAGCCGCGGGATAGGCGACTTCAATTTCCTTGAAACCGATCCGGCACAGCATGTCGAAGTAGCGGAGTTTTGTTTCGACGTTCATGGGATTGACGAAGGCCTGATTGCCGTCGCGCAGATCGACCGGGACCAGTATGGGCGTTTTTTCGATCCGGCGGGTGGGCCAGACGCGGTTTGCGATTTCGACGGTTTCAGGCGATCGGTATTTCGGATAACTTTTCATTTTACATTTTCTCCGGTATGGGATGAATACAATTCTGGGGGGATTTTGCAATGGCAGAATACGGAAAGACGAACGGAAAATGCCGTGCAAAGTCAGAAGATCAGAGCGCCGACCGGGCTGAAATCGAATCCGAAAAAGGAAACGCGTGCGTCCTTGCTCAGGCCTGGCCGGCGCGAGTAAGTCGCAGAAGGAGGGTGAACGCGGAAACAGGAACACACGACGCGGGAGCGATTCCGGCGCCGGAGGAAAAACGAAAACTGTTTTTCTGTTGTTTCATGTTCTGTTCCGCAAAAATTCCAAAATTTATGAATATATCATAATATAAACGAAAAAACCGGAATGTCAAATTCTATTAAAAAAAACGCCGGATTTGAGTCCGGCGCAAGAGGGAAAGGACACTTTTTCAGAAACGGCAGAAAGAATCCTTTTCCTTTTCAAACAGGGACATGAAATCCTGATTGGAAATGGCATTCTTCTGCTGCCAGACGGCAATCCGGAATTCCTTGAAATCAGGCTTCAAGGTAAAGTCGATGCCATTTGCCCATTCGTTTCTCAAGGAGAGCCGGGCGCTCTGAACGCCGTTCATGTCGAAGAGCAGAAATGAGGGCCCGAAGCCTTTGTCCTTGCCGGAACCGTCCAGTTTCGCATCGCTGAAAATAATGTAGCCGTCCTTTTCCGTCAAGTCGTATTTAGCCTTCTGTTGTTCGAGATTGCGGGCCGCTGTTTGTGCGCGGCGTTCGTAGATCCCCTCCCATATGGTGATGTTGTTTTTCGTCAGCATCCGTGAGATGATGAGGCTGATGTTGATATTGATGGAACGGATCGGCTCAAGCTGTTTTTCCGGCTGCCGGAAGGTCAGGAAAAGAAGCGGAGACCCTTTTTTCATGAACGCATCGAGTATTACTTTTGCTCCGTCAAAGTTGAGCGTGAAAGTGGTTCCCGCCAGATCGTTCCTGTTCCATACCTTAAAATCTTCGTCGCGCGGTTGAATACTGCGGAGTTGAATTCCGTTGACAGTGAGGTTCAAAAAATTGATCGGAGCCCTGCCGAACCCGAATTCCTGGCGGGGAGCGGAAAGATTGATGAAGGTTGATGTCTTTCCGTTTTTGTCGGGCTTGTTCTGAAGAAAATTGAGTTGATAGTAGTTTTTGTCTCCGGCAATTTCGGCCTGCCGGTTGTAGGAAAGCCTGTCCTGTCCCCATCCTGAATACGTTTTTTCCTTGACAGTAATGGAATCTGCCGCAAATGAAACAGCGGCGGTCAGAGTTCCCGCAACAAGAAGCATTGTTTTCATCATGGTTTATTCTCCTTTTCCAAGAAATTTGAGGTAGCCGAACATGCCGATATTGTGATTGTTTCCAAGAGTCATGGCAGTGGAACTGTATTCTTTCGGGTCGGAATTCTTGTTGGTGACGATATTGAGGAGCCAGTTGTCGTAGGCTTTCGGCGCAGCGACTTTCAGGTCCTCATAAGGGACGAAGAATTCCAGAGTCCACCCCTGTTTCGTCGTATTCACCGCCGAACGGAATCCGGGGCTCTTCCAATAACCGTTGAAAGGTTTTTCCACGGGAACGAACTGCTTGGTCCCGAAATTCCGGCGGTTGAGCGGATCGATCGCATACTGGAAGAAGTCCTCCTGCTTTGTTCCGGGCGAAAGGAAAATTTCCACGCCGGAGTTTTTCCAGATGGAATTTCCGGGTTCCGCCAGCGGCGGGTATGGGGAGACAATGCGTCCGTAGAGACCGTTCTTATCCCACGCAAGCCGGATGTCGGAGGGATATTTCCTCGGGGTATTGCTTCCGAGAGGATCGACCGTGTTCAGCGGCTTCGCTTTATTCCAGAGCGCTTCGTCTCCTTTGCCGTCGACCGTGATTTGCTCTCCGGAGAGGAGCTGGTATGCGCCTGCGACCGGGCGGTTGTAGCTGTGGCGGTTCCGCTGGGATTCGAACGCATTTTTCCACGGTTTGGCGAAGACCTGATAGCGTTTTTCCTCGATCGATCCGGGTTTCACCGCCTTCCCGGCTTTCGCCAGCAGGGAATCCATTTCGTTGATGACGGGCAGAGGATAAAGCGGATTGCGTGTTTTCTGCGGGATGAAATACTTCAGATAGCTGTCCAGAAGAAGTTTATGGAATTGCCGGAGGTATTGTCCGGCTTCTTTTCCATAAAATGGCTCCCAGTGTTCATCGATCGCGGCGGCTACATCGAAATCGGGGTTCCACATGCCTCTCGCACCGGCGTATTGGGAGTAGTAGTAATAGTATTCGAACCCGCCGTACTGGTCGAAGAACATGTCCATGTTTCCGAGATCTTTTCCGAGGAGTTTCGGAATTTCCCCGATGAACTGCGGGGCGACGGCGCGGGCGAACTCGTTGTTCGGCACGTTGTAAAGCCAGAGGGAAATGACCGGGCGTCCGCCGAGGGCTTGGGTCCATTCCCTGATGTTTTCCTGCCATTTTGCGACGACATCCTTGTTCCGGGTCCACGCGGGGAAATCGAAGACGCAGACGCGCAATTCGATATTGTCCGGAAAACTCCACTTCGGATTCAACGGTGCGCGGGTGTAGTTGGAATAAGGCAGCAGGACGATCTTTTTGCCGGGGAGCTCCTTCTTGACGCGGTTCCCGAAATACTGATAGAACCGGGCGTAGATGTCGCTGTAGGAATAGCCCCGTTTGATGTTTTCTTCCGTGATGAGTTTTTCCTTGACCACGGTCGGATTGTGGATCATGTCGGGAAGCGGCACTTCGCTGTCGCATTGTCCGAACGGAATATAGCTGTTGGAGAGCATGACCCATCCGTCATTGACTTTCCCGTTGGAGGCATAATAATTTTTCAGGGACTCCACGAGAAGATCGGCGAAAGCGAGGTTGGTCACATCGAAGTAATTTCCGATGTGCTGTTTCGGATTGTAATAGAGATTTCCGTTGGGCGCCCGGTAGAAGAGGGTGTCTTTTTTATCGGGGTAGGAGGCCAGAATTCTTTCCGGACGCGGATTGTGTCCGGCCCAGAACGGAGTGGTCCGGGCCAGTCGCCAGGACTCGATGAATTCGGGAAGATTGTTGACGGGGCCGAGAAGTTTTTCCCATTCGGCCTTTTTGTTTCCCATCATGCTCCAGATAATGAATTCTTCCGAACGGTTCATGAAATGAGGCTGGTCCGTATAGGCGACCGGAGCGATGACGAGATTTTTTACTTTGGGCTGGAGGGTTCCGAGTTCGCCTGGAAAGAAATAGCGGCATCCGAAGAAACGTTCCAGAAAATCGTAGACGCCCCAGAGGGTCGCCTTGCGCGGACCCATGGAATCCAGCTTGTCCTTCTTGAAATCCGGATCGAGGGAGGAGTCGTTGCCGACGATCGCGATTCCGTTTTTGAAAGTTCTGACGGTGAAGCCTTCC
>CAYWZD010000127.1:0-9387 GCA_964462755.1 uncultured Victivallales bacterium
TTCGCACCTGCCGCATTCGCCCAATCTCCTGCTGCTGATGCGCGAACAGTTCTGCTGCAAGGGAAGCCCCCCTTTTCGAACGGCCGTCATGGCGAAAAACTCTTCCCGCGGAATTGCCATGTTCGCCATCAACGGGGCGGATTCCTACATCAACGGAAAACTCTTCGCGCCCGGCGCGCTCCTCAACGGTTTCTACAAAGGCTCGGAAATGATCTTCAACTTCGCGGGAACACTTTATCAGGAACCGCAGGAGGTCTTCAACGCGGAATGCTGCTGGAATATGCCGCCCCTGAATGCGGAAACCGTCAGACGGGCACGCACGTTCGGCGAACAGGGAGGCGAAATTATCCGCCGTATGCCGGAGACCTTCAGCATCCCGGCAGAATTGACCTCGAAAAACGGATTCCTGACACAATTCTGCCGCAGTTTTTACGGTCCGGAGGCAGGACGCCGGATGGTCCGTCTGATCAAGCTCGGCAGTGACCGGATTTACCCGATGACCTCCATTATGTTCCGTTTCGACAAACAGCATCTCTTCGACGATTCTTTTCTCGACTGTACAAAAAAGATCGGGCGGGCGGAACTACTGAAACAATGGCAAGGCATTCTCCGCGAAACCGCAAAAGCCCGTATGCTGGCTGAGGAGATGAAAGAGATGCCGCCGGACCCCTTCGTGCGGGAAATTCTCGCACAGTTCGTCCATACGCTTTCCTTTTCCGAACGCCTTGCGGAGATCGTCGCGGGAATTTTCGCGGCAAATCCGGACCGGACGGCACTGCTCGGAAAAATCACCTCCGCCCGGAAATACCTCAAAAACAACTTTCAGTTCCGCTTCACCTCTCCCGCCGAGGGAGAACAGAGTCTGTGGAGCGGATATCTCGACCGGCTGGAAAACGCCGTAAAAACCTATCGCAAAGGGAATCCATCGTGAAAAAACAGAAAATAACTTCCTTCGACGCCGAAAACGCGGGCGTGTTCGGAGACGTTCTGACCGCGCCGCCCGAAAAGAAAAAAATGGTCGCGGGCATTCTCGGTCTCGGCTATTTCGAATACTGGCGGATGTATCCGGCACTCGAAAAGCAGGTGGAGACGGATCTGAAAAACGCTGTCCGGCGTCTTGAAAAGACACTGCCCGGCTGCAAGGTCGTCTACCCCGGCATGGTCGATACACTCGACCGTGCGGAAGAAGCGGGAAAAGTTCTCGCGGAAGCCGGGGCTGAAATCGTCATCGTGATCGCGGGGACCTATCTGCCGGACTTCATCACGATGCACGCGCTCGACCGCATCGGCGAACGGCCGGAAGTCATTCTTTTCAGCACGCAGACAGGGAACGACGTGAATCCGAAGGACAACTACGTCGCCACCATGAGAAACTCCGCGCTGATCGCCCTCACCCAGCTTTCGGGATCGTTCCGGAAAATGAAGAGGGAATATGAAACCGTCGTGGGCGAAATTTCCGATCCTGAGGCTTATCGGGAAATCGCGGAAAAAGTCGCCGCGCATTGCGCCGTGAAACGCCTCAGGAGAAGCACCTACGGACTGGTAGGACACGTCTTCCGTGGAATGTACGACCTCGAATTCGACCGTGCACGAGTCAGAGGGTTTCTCGGGCCGGAAGTCATGACCATCCAGGCGGAACATCTGGTGGAGTTGTGGAAGAATGTCTCCGAATCCGAAACACGGGACGTCTCGGAAAAACTGCTGAAACGCTTCGCCGTCGAAAATGTGGAGCCGGAAGATGTCCGGCGCTCCGTCCGGCTTGGTCTCGCCATGCGGGCGCTCTACCTGAAATACAGCCTTGACGGGCTCTGCTTCCTCGGCCAGCATTACCTCGAAAAGATGACCGGCGCACCGGCAAGGATGGGGGCGTCCCTGCTGATCGGGGAGGACGGCTTCCCCGTGTGCTGCGAAGGCGACATCGGCGGGCTGGTCATGTGCGACCTTCTGCACCAGTTCACGGGCCGGCCGGCGTTTCAGGCCGAATGGGGACAGTTCGACCTCAAAAACAACGCGGTATTTCTGCTGGGACACGGCATCGGCGTTTCCTCTCTGGCGAAAACGGAAAAAGAGGTCCGGCTGACCCCGTCGCCGGAAGAATGGGGATTCAAGGGAAGCGGCCTCAACTTCGAGCTGATCCTGAAACCGGGAGAAGTCACGATGGGCCATTTCCTCAATACCGGCGACAGCTACCGGATGCTGGTTTCGCACGGGGAGTCCATCGATTTCCCATGTCTCCCATGCAATGAACTCCATGCCATGATCCGGGTGGAAAAACCCGTCCGGCAGTATCTGAAGGAAGTCATCGACACCGGGTCCGCCCATCATATCATCGTTGCGCACGGAGACGCGGTGAAGTCTCTCGAAAAGACGGCTGAACTCATGCGGATCGAATGCGTAAGAATCTGAGACGGTCCGGCACTTCTTCCTGTAGACATCACCATTTCCAGGCCCGCGTATTATTCGCGGGCTTCTTTTTTTCGACTCATCACAGTTTACCCAACAATATTACGCATATCGCTTTTTTTCGACTTGAAAAACTGAATTTCGTAAATATATTATGAATAATTACGAAAAACGCATAAGGAGTCAACGGAAAAATGAAAATCGGACTGGTAAAGGAAATCAAGGCGGAGGAATTCCGTGTCGGACTGACCCCGGACGGAGTGGCGGAGTATATCTCCCACGGCCACAAACTGATGGTGGAGAAAAACGCGGGAACCGGGTCCGGATTCGCGGATGCCGAATACGTTGCCGCCGGAGCCGAGATTGTGGCCGACCGGAAAAAGCTGTTCGACGCGGCGGAAATGATCGTCAAGGTCAAGGAGCCGCTGCCCGAGGAATACGATCTTTTCCATGAGGGGCAGATTCTCTATACCTACCTTCATCTGGCGGCGGACCGCACCCTGACCGAGGCCATGCTGGCAAAGAAGATCATCGGAATCGCGTTCGAAACCGTGACCGAGGCGGACGGCAGTCTGCCGCTGCTGGCCCCGATGTCCCAGATCGCAGGACGGATGGCGGTTCAGGAAGGCGCCAAGTATCTGGAACGTCCGTTTGGCGGCAAGGGAGTCCTTCTCGGCGGCGTGCCCGGAGTCCGAAAGGGCAAAGTGGCGATTCTGGGAGCCGGAGTCGCCGGTTCCAACGCCTGCCGGATCGCGGTCGGGATCGGCGCCGATGTGACGATCCTTGACATCAGCACGCGCCGTCTGGTGGAAATGGAAAACATCTACGGGGATGCCGTGCAGACCCTGTATGCCTCCCGTTCGAATGTGCTCAACACGCTCCGGGAAGCGGATCTGGTGATCGGCGCGGTTCTGGTGCCCGGTGCGACGACCCCGCGGCTGGTGCGCCATGACGACCTCAAATTGATGAAATCCGGCGCAGTAATGGTGGATATCGCCATCGATCAGGGCGGCTGCTTCGAAACGTCTCATGTCACCTATCATTCCGACCCGGTCTACACGCTGGACGGCATCGTGCATTACTGCGTGGGCAACATGCCCGGCGCGGTGGCGCTGACCTCGACAATGGCGCTGACCAACGTCACCACCAAATACGGATCGATCATCGCCAATGAAGGCATCGCCCGCGCGCTGAAGCATCCGGCTCTGCGCTCCGGACTGAACTGCTATATGGGACATCTCACCAACAGAGCGGTGGCGGAAGCCCACCACATGAATTACGAGGAACTCGATGGACAAGCTGGATAAAAAAATCATTTCCCTGCTGGTCAAAGACGGACGAAGCAGCAACAACGAAATCGCCCGGAGCCTGGCCGTTTCCGAAGGAACGGTCCGCAACCGCATCCGCCATCTGACGGAAAGCGGCGTATTGAAAGTCGCCGGAATGGTGTCCACGGAAGCGGTTCCCGACAAGGAACTGGTCCTGCTGGGCATCAAGGTTTCCGTGAGCAAGAACCTGTCGAACATCGCGGCGAAAATCGCACAGCTGCCGGAAGTCCAATCGCTCCACATCACAACGGGACGCTACGACATTATGGCCGAAGCCCTCCTGACGGTGAAGTATGGGCCGATCGAATTCCTCAGCGGTCCGCTGGCAGCCATCGGAGGGATCGTCTCCACGGAAACTTTCATGGTCATGAAAAGTTTCAAGAAGTGGATCATTCCCCATGGGAACGACGCCGGGAACGGAAAAGACTGATCCCGACGGTGGCACCTTCGGCCGCCCGAAACGGGAGATTGCCGTTCATTGCGGAAAGCTCCCGTCCGGGCTTTTTGTTGCCTCCGTCCCGGCTTCTTCGAGGAAGCGCAGAAGCGTACGATTGAAAAGATCGTCCCTGCGCAGTTCCAGCAGACGGCTGACGACCGGTTCGCACTCTCCGCAGATATCGACTCCGATCAGAGAGTGCTTCCGGAGCAGAATCCGGAGAATGTTCCGCAGTTCGGCCGATGTCAGACACCCCTGATCCCAATTGGTTTCGACAACCCGGCGGTCCAGCACATCCTTGTCGATGGAGATGTACATGGGGAGCCGCTCCTGCGCGGCATGGAGACGATCCAGAAAGTCCGGCGTCCGGATTTCCTGTTCGTCATGACAGAAGATTCTGTCGCGGCAGGGGCTTTGGATCAGGACCGCTCTCTGCTCCCGGCTGATCCCGAGAAGAAACACTTTCCCGATATAGGGGTTATGCTCCAGCGCATTCAGAATCCAGCTGCCGCAGCTGAGGAGATTCTCGAACAGGGGTCTCCGCAAGTCCGTATGATGGTCGAATACGACCAGATTGAATTTTTTCCGGACTTTTCCGAGCCAGAATTCCGTAACGTAATGGTAATTTCCGGAATCGATGAAATGAATTCCACGCGCCGGATACGGCCGCATTTTTTTCTCCAGAATCCGTCTTGCCTCCGGATCGCAGAAGCAATTTGTGCCGTGGATGTTCCGGCAGTCGATCCACACAGGACGCTCGCCGCGGTAAAAACATTCCTCCCGGTAGATGCCGGAGAAATCCATGACTGTAACCGGCAGTTTTTTTTCGCCGCCGTCCATGATTCATTCCCCCTTTTGTCTTATTTCGATTCTTTTTTCCGGATCTGGGCAGGGGTGAGGTCCAACTTTTTCTTGAGGACCTTCCAGAGGTGTCCGGCTCCGGAAAACCCGGACTGTTCGGCCACGGCGGCCAGCGTAAGAATCCGGTTTTTCAGGAGCTTGGCGGCATACGTCACCCGCAAATCCATCAGATATTCGGCCGGACCGACTCCGAAAGCGGAGTTGAACTGCCTTGTCAGGGTGCGTTCGGACATGCCCGCAATCTTCGCCAGTTCCGCGACAGTGATCTTTTCCGCAAAATGATGCTGGAGATAATTCGTCACCTTGTTCAGATACCAGTGTGCGGGAGGGGCGTCATCCGAGGAGGCGTATTCCCGTCCGATCAGCACAATGATCTCAGAAAAAAGGCTGGTGATGAGCATCTGACTGCCCGGCCGCGGATTCTTTTTCTCCGCGGCAATCATGTTCATCGCGGCGCGGACCGTTTCCAGAGTCTTCGGCTGGATACGGCAGACAGGCTCCGCATTGTCCGTCACAGGAGTTCGTGAAGGCGGATAGATACAGCCCATAAACGGAAGCTGGCCGGAAAGGAGGAGAAGTCCCGGAATCGGCGCGGAGGCGTCGTAAATCAAGTTGTAGACACACCCGTCTGGCGAAGGATCGGCGTAGGTGTGTCTCATTCCGGGATGAATCAGCATGACGTCGCCCGCCTTTACCCGGACGTTCGCGCCCGGAGTCAGGTGTGCAATTTCCCCCGATGTCACGACGGCAAGTTCCGAAAACTCGTGAGAATGCGGCACTCCCCCCCGCTTGTCCACGCCCCACGCTTCCATGATCTCCACGGAGATCGGAATGCGATCCGCTTCGAAATATTGCGAAAAAGTCAGTCTGATCCGCTCCATTTTTCTCCTTTCCAACCACTTTGTCTGAAATATAACTATAATTGTCTGAATTTTCAATTGACACTTTATGGAAAGTTGTGTATTATTGGAGAAGCGAGAAAAGAAAATGATGAAATGTTTTGTTCCTGCAAAATTACGGAAATGTTCCGCCGTTCATGCTGATGTTTAAAAATGAAACGGACAAGAGATAATTTCACATTGATCGAATTTCCAGTTGTGATTTCTACCGTCGTCTTTTCATAAGAAAACAAAATATCAACCAGAAGGAAGAATTCTATGCAAAAGAAAATCATGCTGTTTTTTACCGTCATGATGACAGTATTCTCACTCCATGCGCAGGAACGCGGCACCCCCATCTTCAGCGATAACTTCGACGTGAAGGGAACCTTCATCGAGAACTGGAAGCCGTTCGGCAAGGTGGAGAACGAAAACGGAGTCGTCATCCTGAAAGGAACCAGCATCGCCATGAAACGGGAAGCGCCCGAAGAGTTCTGGGCCTCCGTGAAGATCGCCCTGCAGGAACCTTCTCCCGAAAACAAGGCGAAGCCCGGATTCGCCGGGTTCGATTTCGGAGGAGCCAAATTCATGCTCCGTCCGGATGGCAAAGCATGGATGGTCTACAACGTCCCGAATGACAAGCACGCCCGCGGTGCCATCCGCAACGTGGATGGATTTCAGTTCGGCAAGTCTTATACGCTGACTCTGATCCGCCGGAAAATCAGCGGCGGCGACCAGCTTCTCTACCGAATCGACAACCAGGACGTCGGAACGGCTGTCATCGCCGTTCCCCCGAAAAATACCCCGCTGGCGGTCTTCTCCTATCGGGAAACGGCCATCGTGGACGACTTCCAGTTCTTCGCCCTGAAAAAGGGGGACGAATCATCGAACACAACGGTCAATTCCTCCTTCGAACACCTTCAGGAAGGCATCCCGACCTATTTCGACACCGACACGCCCCGCCATTACAGCTTCAAGCGCCCTTATGAGGAGTATCTGAAAACATTCGCCACCGACACCAGGGAAAAACATTCCGGCAAACAGTCGCTCCGCCTGATTTTCGATGATTCCTGCGTCCGGCAGGGCGTCCAGACCTTCGACACCGGCATGGTGGTCGGACAGCCTATGACGTTCAGCGTCTACCTCAAAGCAGACCGCGACAACTTCCCCGTGACGCTCACCATCTGGGAAATGCGCACGAAGTGGCACCGCAAGGAAATCCGTCTATCCAAAGAGTGGCAGCGCTATGAGTTCTCTATTCCCTCCGCCACACAATCCTCTGTCCGGGCCGGTCTCCAGTTCACCCAGCCCGGAACCGTCTGGGTGGACGATATCCAGACCGAAATCGCCGGCAAGTCCAGTCCCTACCGTCCTTCCAACCTTGACCAGCGCAAATTCGCTTCCGGCAAGGCGGACTTTCCACCGGTCCCGCCTCTTCAAGTCAAAAAACTTTCCAAAGTTCCCGCCATGGACGGCAATCTGGATTCCTGGAAGGACGGCGCATGGTCCACGGACAAGTTCTTCTACAAGGACGGAAAACCGCAGCAGAAAAACACCCTGTATCTCGGCTGTGACGACGACAATCTCTACCTCGGTCTCCGTGCCCATGTTTCGAATCTCTCGAATCTGAAGGCAACCCCCACCGAATACGACACCTTCAATATCTTCGGACAGGAAAACATTGAAATTCTCCCCGATCCGGGCCGCAGCAAGAAAAACTATTACCAGCTGGTGGCCAGCGCCGCCGGAAGCCGCACCGATCTCGGTCCCGGACGCAATCCGAAGTGGAATGGACCGTGGAGCGTGGCGGTCAAGCGAAACGAAAAGGAAAAAGCCATCGACTACGAGGTGAAAATCCCTTTCGCCATTCTCGCCATGCCCGGAGCCGCCAATGACTGGGGACTGAATATCGGACGTTCGGACACCGCTTCCAAGGAAGCCACCTGCCTGACGCCTTATTCCGAGCCCAATTTCCATAAAGTTTCCAACTACCCCGCGTTGAAGATTCCGCAGGAAATTATTCGCAATTACGCTCTCGGCATCGTCGCTCCGAAAGTCAGCACGCTCAAAGACGGACGCTGCCAGCTCAGCGGCATGGTGGAAAACAACACGGGAAAAGACCTCCGCGTCACACTCTCCGCCGTGGACTCCAAGGACAATAAACCTCTCGGTTCCGCCGATCTCTCCCTCAAAAAGGGCAACAATCCCTTCAGCATGACCGTTGCCGCCGGCGACTTCAAAAATTCACCGGTGATTTTCACAATCAAAACAGGAACAAAGGATCTCTGCGTCCAGTATGCTCGGCCCGAGGAATTCTCCCTCTTTTCCGCTTATACGCACCTCAACTATTACATGAACGAACCGGAAGCACTCTTCCGCGTCTCCTGCGCTCTGGAAAAACCGGAAACCCTGACCGCCCGCCTGAAATGCGGAAAGCTTCAGGCGGAAAGCAGGGCGGCGGAAGACTTCACCATGAGCCTGCCCCTGAAAAACATCCCGGACGGAACCCATGAGGTGGTGATTGAACTCTATAGGAAGTCCGGCAAAGTCGCGGAAACGAAGTGCATTCTGGTCAAGAAACCCTTCCGCAAGGGTGCCGTCCAGATCAATCAGCACCGCCGCTGTCTGGTGGCGGACGGGCAGAACATTCTTCCCTTCATGCCGCTGATCACCATCTGGCCCTTCCAGAAGAATATGGAAGACGTCGTCAAATTCCTGGCGGACAATGGCTTCAAGTCCGTAATGATCGTCATCTCGCGAAACGCGACGGAGAACGCGAAAAAGTTTATTGAAGAAGCGGAGAAACGGGGAATCAAGGTGCTCTACTGGGATGGAAAAACCCGGACCCTGAACGATGAACAGATCGCGGAGCAGGCTAAAATGCTGGGGAATTACCCGAATATTCTGGCGAATCTGGTCATCGATGAACCGGAACTTTACACCAAGTCGGAGGAGACCAAGGCGCTTCTTTCCCGCGTGCGTGCCCAATATCCTTATCTGCCCGTCTTCATGAACAACACCGTGATCGGTATCCCGAATCGTTTCGCGGACCTGAATACGGACATTCTGATGCTGGACGACTATCTCACCAACAAAGAGAACCGGACGGTCCGGGAGATCGTCGATCAGGTGGACATCATGTGGAAGGCGGGAAAGGCCGAACACAAGCCCTGCTACTACTTCCTTGTCGGAAACAATATGCACAACCACTACCGTGAACCGACCGCCGCGGAACAGGTCGCGGAAACCTACGGCTCGATCGCCGCCAACTGCACCGGGTTCACCTACTTCCTCGGAATTCCGTCATATCCCGAACACTGGAAAGCCTATCTGGCGCTGAACCGCGAAATCATCGCACTCAACGATGCGATCCTTTCCGATGAAGCGGTCACGGACGCCGCGCTCTCGGACGCCACGCTCCGGGCCATCACGCGCAAGCACAACGGATACCTCTATATCATCGCTTCCAACATCGACAACA
>CAYWZD010000128.1:0-9308 GCA_964462755.1 uncultured Victivallales bacterium
TTATCCAGATATTTCTTGATCTTTGTTACAAAATACGCGTTGACAGGACACTAGGCGTCCGTCCGGTTCACGGACGACCGAATGGTTCATGAAGTCATGGATGGCCCGGAGTCCTTCCAGCGCGACGGGATCGCCGTTCATCCGGTAGTAAGCTGCCTGATAGCAGGCGCCCAGTCCCTGATAGGTGGCATCGGGTCCGTAGGCTTCCTCCTGATAGCCGGTTTTCATGAAAGGATTCCTGCCCGGTGTGCTTATCCCGAGAATAAAGTCGGCGGCCATGCGCTGGTAGGTTTTGTCGCCGGTCGCATGGTAAAGTTGAGTGTAGCAGAACGGCCAGTGGGATGACTGGTTTTCACAGGAAACCCGGAACATGCTGAAACGGTCGGCGGTGCGGCGTGCACCATCGATCCAGAGTTCCCGGAGTGCCTTGTCCCGGATGGAGTTAGCGCCTTCGCCCAGCGCCTGAGCGATGGAAACGTAAACCAAAGCGTCGCCGCCCGAGTAATTGTTGCAGGAATCTTCGTTTGTCTCACTTTCCTTCAGGCGGAGCAGGGCCGGCAAAACGGAAGCCAGAAGACGGTTGTCCAGCTTTCCGCAATAAGGATTGAAAGGTGCGTTCAACGAATTCACCACGGACAATGCAACAGGATTGATTACTTTTCCAAAGTCTTTGCTTTCCGGCGTGGTATTCTGATTCTGGAGCTGATAATTGATGTGGGAGAAAATCCCCCATGGGCCCAGGAGTCCCGAAGCCTTCGGTTCGGCCTCGAATTCTTTTTTCAGCGTGCGCAAATCCACAATTTTCACATCCATGTCGGATTTTTTGAGATTCCGGAGCCAGTCGTGCATCCGCACCTGGAATTTGTGAGCGTAGAGAGTTCCATCGGAAGCCTTTTCAACGCTGCCGCGAATGGCTTTGGCGGTGGCGGCGTCGCCGCACAGAATCACCGGCATTCCGTTGAAGCCGAGACGGTAGTAGGGATTGTCCGGACGCAGGAGAATGCTCCCCTGCCACACTTCCCCGATTCGGTCGGAAACATCCGCTTTTTTCCCATGAATCGGTTTGCCCGAAGCATCCTGAAGTTTCAAGTCGGAACCATAGGAAACCCAGTCAAACTGTTTTGTTCCCTCCGGGATCAGGAAGAAAAACTTCTGAAACTGATTGAGGAAGGTGGAATTCAACATGCAGCGGGCAGTCATGATCCCGAACGGTGTTTCCGGAACAGCCTTCGGATCGACCGTATAATTCATGCCGCTGGTCCGGATCTGATAGATCCCCTTCGGGGCGTTTGTCCCGAAGTCATGGGCGAGCGTGAATGGACTGGAAAATTTGCGGTAGTCGAAGGAGACGAGCCGTTCCTCCGCGTCGAAAATCCGTGTCAGAACCGCCCCGCTGTCTTTAACGGGCGCAAGAAGTGCCTCCAGCTTCAGGAGACCTCCGTCATGGACGAAGTAAAAGGCGAGTGCTTCGGCTTTGAAAGGCCCCGGAAGATTTGACGCGTGAAGAATCTGCAGAGAACAGAGAATCAGGATGGAAAGGAGAAATTTCATGTTGCCGCTCTTTGTTTTTATATATCGTTAGTTTGAAAATGATGCCTTATTCCAAGCCGTATGGGCCGAACATATATGAGTTCCAGAAATAGGGGCCTTTTTCGATCTGCATCATCCTGTCGGTCCAGTTGGCGGCATGGTCATCCGGGAAAAAGACGTTGCTGCTGTTGTCGTGCCGACGCCGGGCTATGTCCCATCCCCCATTGTAAACCGCATAGAATCCTTTCTCCGTTGGAAGGGAAACATCGATTCCGGGCCAGTCCGGCGCGCCCTTGGCATGGTAGACGGAGTCGGTCAGATAGGCTTTCCGGGACGGCTGGCGGATTCTCGGATACCTGCCGCCGTTGGCGTATTCCGTATTGGAAGTGGTCGTTCCGCCGATGAAATACTTCAGCATTCCGTAGTTGACGTATCCGAAAGACTCGACCGTGCTTTCTTGGGCAGGACATTTCATAATGCCGTTGCGGTATTTTACCGGAACGTTGGTGGCATACGGTGCACTCACATCGGGGTTGTCGACATTGATCCCAAGGTGATATCGCGCGTAGTATATCCAATACATGTTGGAGGTGCCGCCCATCCCGCGATGGGTTCCGTTTATGGGCAACACAAGGTCGTTGTTGTCCAGGCCATACCCGATTACGCCCATTCCGATCTGCCGGACATTCCCGAGGCAAGAGGTGATTTTTGCCCGGACTCTTGCCTTGTTCAGCGCCGGGAGCAGCATTCCCGCCAGAATCGCAATGATGGCAATCACGACCAGGAGTTCAATTAATGTGAAACGATGACCTCATCCGGAAATCCGCATCTTTGCTCTTTTCATAATGCATCTCCTTATATTTATCTGTTGCGTGAGATTTCAACCAGTTCGGCCTGATAGATTTTTTTCAGAACGGGATAACCTGCGTCCTCGTATTTTTTCCAAAGATATTCCACTGCATCGGCTGCCATGGCATCCAGTGGCATTTTGATGAAAGCGTATGGATAATCGAAAAATTTTGCAAGATAATCGATATCGTCGAAACAAACGATGTCGGGCGTATTTTCAGGACGGATGCCCAGCAACTGGAACGCTTTGAAAAGAGGAAGGGCAAAAGAACCGTTTTCCAGAAAGACGGCTTCCGGAATTCCATGCTCCTTCAGGTTTTTGATGATTTCTTCCGTGTAAATGTCACTTGAGCACATCGGTCTCAGACTGCATTCCTCTAATTTGGATTTTGGAAATATATCAAGGACTCCCTGAACGCGGTCTTTCCCCGGAAAGGAATTGGAGGGGGCACAGACATAACGGAGGCGGGAATGCCCTTGCTTCAGGAGATATTCCGCGCCGCGACGTGCCTCAGCCCGGTAGTCGCATGAGACATAGGCCAGTTTCGGATTTTCAAACGGACGGTTGACCGCCACCGGGAAAATCCCCAGCTCCGGAAGACGCATGAGCAGTTGGCTGTCTGAACTCCTTTCACTCATAAGGGACTTTGCGCAGATCACTCCATTGCAGAAGCCCGGCCGCAGATAGTTCCGGTTGTCGCTGGAAAAACGGGTGAGGCGTATTCCATGACGATTGCACGCATGGTCGGTTGAGCAGAAAAGCTTGTTGTCATACCATCCCGCCGATTCGTTCTGCGAAATGAAGTCGACTCCGATCGTGCAAATCTTGGATTCGATCGGAGAGAGGTTTTCGTCTTCTCCATCGGGCAGGCGGACAAACCACCCTTTTCCTGCCTGACAACCGATCAAGCCTTCTTTTTCAAGAGAACTCAGTCCCGAGCGCACGGAGTTCCGGCAGATGGAAAATGTTTCTGCCAACAGATTTTCAGAGGGAAGCGTTTCTCCGGGGGCGATTTCCCCGGAACGGATCCGGTCCATCAGGTCACGGCACATTTCCCCGTAGGAAATCTTTCTGCCTTTTTTTGCGGGTGAAGTAATCATTTGTTGCACATGTTCATTTAACTTGTTTATCTTTTCTTTTGTTAATTATAGTTGCATATTTTAAAATTGTCAAGATGCTTTTTTCGAAAAAATCATTTTTTTTAATTCAGAAAACTTCGCTTTCCATGGCAGGAACTTCTTCTTCACGATTCCGGGCTTTTCTGGAAGACAGGATAAATATTTTTTAATCTGGGGAGGGTAAATTCCCCGATGCTTGCATCGCACAAATAAAAGTCAGGCGTAAGCCTGTCGAGCTCCAGCGTCGAAACGCTGGTCGCACTTTGTGCGAAACCGATACCGCGTATGCTTGCATCGCGGTAATTCATTTTTGAAGGGGAAAAATAAGCGGGATTGTGAACAAAAACCGGCTGGAAAGCGTTATTCCGTGATCCGTAAGAGATTTCCTACCAAAGGGGCTGATTAATGCCTTTTGCCATGCCGTTGGAATACAGAATGCCTCGAAAGGTGCCCGGATGATTTTCCGGACGGTCTTCCACAATAATAAAAAGCGCGTCCGTATTCTTTTTCCCCTTACCGTGATAGAAGTAGTTTGAGCCGGAACCGGAATTGTTTCTGTTGCTTGGACAGAGGATCGAAGCATTATCAAGATTGAGAGTCTTCAGATCGGGAGGATAATATCCGTTGTTTTCAGCTGCATACAGGTTCAGAGAAAATCCAATTGCTTTCAACCGGCCGATACAGGAGATTCTTCGCGCTACTTCTGAATAGTCGGTATAAGTAACAGGTAGGAGGTTGAACAGTGTGAAAAGAAGAGCAAAAAAATATCCGGTTATAAAAATGACCTTCTTCTTTCCAGCATGGTTTTTCAGTAAGATTTCCATTACTAGCGCCGTCAGGACCAACAGAAAACACAGGGACCAGAGAAAACCGTATGTTTCCGGAATATTACCGATAAAGAATTCATACAGTCCCCTTCGGAAGTGTTCGGGCAAAATACGTGTTTTTGTCAGCAAGTCAGAGCTCAGGGTCACTGGAAGCAGTATGATACCAGCCAGAAAAATGCAAAGAGCCGCTTCCGCATAATAAAGAGGATTGTTGAACATTTTTTTATTGAATTTCATGCTTGAAGCAGCTTTCCTGTCAATGGGTCAGTTATTTTCATGATCTGCGCCGGAATCCGATCCTTCCTTGAAAAAGGAGCGTCCGTTGATCCAGTCGGCAAGATAAAGCGCACGCAGGGGAGTGATCCCGTGGGCGAAGACGTATTTTTTCCCTCCGCGGAGTTCTATCTCCACCTTGCCGGTTGTCCTCTTGCCGATTCCGACCCGGGCGGCGGCGAAAAGAATCTCCTGACAGGAAATCGTTTTGCGGAAGCCTAAGTTCCCGAGTCCGGAGAAAATGAAAAGATCCCCGTTCGCGCGGAAAAGCTCGATTTTTCGCATGGACGCGATAAAAATAAACCCGAATAGAAAAAGAAACAGGAGACAGATAAGGTTGCCGGTCGAAAGGAAGGAGACCAGCAGAAGGCTGAAGATGAACAACGAGATGATGAAGGTTGCGGGATTGTTGTCGTTCAGACGGATGAAGTCCTGATTCTCGAGCTGGAACTCCTCCGGGAGCACTCCCAGACGATAGCTTTCAAATTCCCGGACGGAAAACGAAACCAAGCAGACACTACATTGCCATGCACCGAATAAATTCCCCCTCTGGAGAGGTTCGCCGCAGAAAGGGCAATATTCCGCATTCATCAAAGTAATTCCGTCATGAGAGTGCCCCGTAATAATCAAGGCTTTTTCGCAGTTTGAACATGATGGCCTGTCTGTTTATCCACTGCCGCCTTGAATTCCGGGGCAACCTGAAAACCGTGCCGCTCGGCTTGGGCAATTTCGTATTTTGCAAGAATGGGTTTCCCGGAATAAAAGGCGTTTACCGCATATTGATAGTGGACGCGGCCATTGTCAGGATGCGTTTTGGACAGTTCCGCAATGATTTTATCCCCGGATGCCAGACTGTTCTTTCCCTCATTCATTTTTCCGAGAACGAGCAGACAGGCGCCATATCGGTTGCAGCTCTGCACATAATCACATTGTGCGTTGACCTTTTCTTCGGACGGAGCCAGTTCCACGGCTTTTTCCAGAAGCTTCATGCTGTCCCGAAGATACTGAAGGCGTTTTTCGGAAGAAAGTTCTTTGCCGGAAGCCCGGATTCCAAGGATGATTCCGGCACCCCACCACGCCCCATACTGGTTGGGTTCAAAACGCCATGCCCGGTTGAATTCCTCCATGGCTTCGGCTGTTTTCTTTTCTTTAAAAAGCAACCGGTAAGCGTCGAGGCAAGCTCTCATGCTGATGCGTTCCGCGGCTTCTTTAGGATACATCTTTCGCTGTTGTTCAAATCCCATCTCCTGCTGTTGTTCCGGAGATAAAAGCATCTGGGCTTCCGGAACTTCTCCGGCTCGAAGCAATGCCGGAAGAAGCGATATCAGGAGAGTCATACTCCAGAGAATGACTTTCTTTTTCATGTGAACTCCCTCTTTGTGAAGATATCCCCGTGCCTTGCGGAAATAATTTATCATTCCGGACCGGGCGTTTCAACAGGAGCTTCGACATTTATTTGCAAAAAGAAACGAAAAGCCGGACGATTGTTTTTCCTTCCGTTGAAAACGGCATACCGGATGAGGATGTAATGGGATGAACGGGGTTCTGGTTCCGTTAATCCGTTTATGAATACATTAAAATAGTCTGTCGAATATTTTGACAGGAAGTCTGACGAATGAATATTCCAGAACGGCAAAAGGAAAACCGACAAGAGTGTATGAGGTCCAGAATCCTATAGTCAGGGCATTCTCGTATGAAGAATCTCCGAGGTGTGCAATATTCGCGCCATAATAAAATGGTGCAATGACTACGGATGAAGGAAGAAATAAGACATCCGCAAAATATCTGGCGGTAAAGTTTGCGACGGGTTCTTCTTCAAAAGGGGCCACCTGCTTTTTTTGAAATATCAAATCTCCGATCTGCCATGCAGGAGTAAACTCAGCCGTGAAAAGAGGCAGACTTGGAAAAAGAAGAATCATGATGACCGCTGCGCGAAATAACTTCATGAATTGTTTCCTCCATGTATGATGAATAAAGCACTATTGCGCGATTATTTCCGGAGATTGCTTCACTGTAACGCTTCCGGAAGAAAAATTCAAGAAAGCCTTCTGGAAACCCGCGCCGTCATTTTTTTGCAGGGGAAGTCTTTACTTCGCGGACTCCGGGAATATATTATTGTATAAATATCAAGTTCTTTCCAAACTTCAGTCCGATAGGGAAACGGAGAATGTGGAGGGCATTTATGAAAGTATTGAATTTCGGTTCGCTGAATATCGATCATGTCTACCGGGTCGCCTCATTTGTCCGCCCCGGTGAGACGATTTCCGCTTTGAGCTATGCGAAATTCGCGGGCGGGAAGGGGCTGAATCAGTCGATTGCGCTGGCACGTGCGGGGATGCATGTGCTTCACGCGGGAAGGATTGGGACAGACGGTCTGTTCCTCAAAGAATTGCTGGTGTCGAACGGCGTGGACTGTTCGCCTCTGGTCGTGAGCGGGAACGAACCCAGCGGACACGCCGTCATACAGGTTTCCGCGTCGGGAGAAAACTGCATCGTGCTGTTCGGCGGAGCCAACCACAATATTACATCGGAACAGATCAAAACCGCGATGGCGGGAATGTCGCCGGGGGATTTTCTTCTGCTTCAGAATGAAATTTCCGGAATGTCCGAGATCCTCCGCGAGGCCGCGGCGCACGGACTGCGGATTTTCTTCAATCCCGCCCCGATGAACCGTTCCGTGTTCAATTATCCGCTGGAACTGGTCGATACCTTCATCGTGAACGAGACCGAAGGCGAGGCGCTGGGCGCGCTGCCGGGGAAAAACGTCCTGATGACGCTGGGTGCGGAGGGAGCTCGTTACTTCCCCGCATGCGGAGGCCCTGCCGTTTCGGTCCCGGCGTTTCCTGTGGAAAAGGTGGCGGATACCACGGCGGCGGGGGATACCTTCATCGGGTATTTTCTCGCGGAGACAGCTGCCGGGGCGTCTCCGGAACAGGCGATGAGGGTTGCGGCGCAGGCTTCCGCGCTCTGTGTTTCGCGTCCCGGTGCGGCGGCCTCCATCCCCAAAAGAGCGGAACTATCCCTGTGATTCAGGGAAGCAGGATTTTTCTCGGAGCGAGAGTTGCAGGGGAACTTGAAAAAAAACATTTTTCGTACAATTTGCATAAATATTGCCAGTGATGTATATTCACTTGATTCCTGAATGAAAAACAATGGGGAGGATATATAATGATGAAAAGAGTTTTTGCCGCCGCCGTCTGTATTGCCCTGATGTCCGGGTGTCAGCCGAAAAACGATGAACAGCTCCGCGTTCTGACGGAGATCCGCAAACAGCTGGAAGTATCCAATGAACAGTTGAAGCAGTCCAATAAAAAACTGGAAGACGTCAATAAGAAACTGGTTCAGATGGAAACGGAGATCAAGAATCTGCAGCGTCGCGGAAATATGGTGTCTTCGTCGGGCTTCCAGATGCAGCGAGCCGACCCGGCGGAGCTTGCAAAAATTAAATTGCCGGAAAACCCGACTGACGAACAAGTGGAAGAATACATCCGGAAAATCCAGCAGGCGTCGATGAATCAGAATTCTTTCTCAAATTCGGACCTACAGGTGGTCATGTATGCGAAAATCGGGCCGGGACATCTGAAAGGGGTCCTGCCTTTTCTTGCGGACAATTCCCGAGGCACGTTTCACCTTCGTTACGCTCTGCCGAAGCTGGTGGGAAAATCCGACAAGGATTTCGTGTTGAAAAATCTGGCGCAATATCCGCAACTTGTACAAAGCGTTCTTGAAAACGGCTGGTTCAAGGATTCACGGAAAAACGTCATCGAGGCTATGGAAAATGCCCGGTCTTTTCATGAATTTGAAAAAGTGGTGCCTCTGATGATTACCGATCCGGAAGACCAGAAGGCGCTGGTCCGGATTTTTCAAAACAGTCCGAGCGCCGGAAGTCTGGCCGCCAGAATCGAAACATTCCCCGATGTCGATTTTGGGAAACTGGCGGAAACCGTCTGGAAGAAAAACCGCTTCAATCAGAGCACATGGGAAATTCTGCCCTTTGCCGTTTTCGCTGTGAAGAACGGCAACAAGGATGCTTTCCCGTTTCTGTTTTCACAGATGCTCATGCAGCCTTCCCGCGGCGGACAGTCTTATGTCCCCGGATATCCGGGGACCTCATTGCCTTATCTTGTCAACGACCTGCTGGACAGGGATACGGACGTGAAGGAAACGTTCGCCTGGTATAACAAGAATGCCGACCGGCTAGTATTCGACAAAAAACAAATGAAGTATGTCCTTTCCAAGCAGGCCCGCTGACGGTATTTTGAAATCCATTTTCCGCCTGTCATTCTCTTCCGGTTCCTTAATCTCCACGCGGAGGGGAGGGGGAGCCGGGCTTTCTGCGAATCCCGCTTTTTTTCGATTGAAAAGGCGGGATTCCTGCTATATATTAACAGGATTGAGGAGTGGGAATGTCTGAGAAATGTTTTTGATCCCGGTGCTTTTCGCGAGGCTGCTTTTTGATTCATGCGGCAATTCCGGAAAGCGGAGTCTCCTCCGGAAGAAAATGAATTGAGCCCAAGGGGAAGGAGAAACCGGGATGGTTTTCAGCAGTTATCTTTTTCTATTTTTCTTTCTGCCGGTAGCGCTGATCTTATATTATGCTTCTCCTCCAAGGCTGAAACATCTTACCCTGACCGGGCTGAGCTATATTTTCTACGGATGGGCCAACCCCTCCTTCATGCTGCTGATGCTGTTCAACACGACCGTGGACTA
>CAYWZD010000129.1:0-9297 GCA_964462755.1 uncultured Victivallales bacterium
TGGGGGAACCCCTGATGGTGTTTTTCGGCAGTTATATCGCACGTCTCGGAATACAGCAGGACAGCGATCTTGTCACCGTCATTTCGGGTGTCTGTTCTCTCTTCGCAGTCCTTTTCATCTGTATCCTTCTGAAACAGATCACCGGCCGCTACTCCCGGAACCTTTTCGGCGGATAAAACGGACTGACGCTCTCTTTCCATAAATCTTCCGGATATTCTTCGTCAAAGGCCTCCATGACTTTATTTGAGGCCCGCATCGTCTTTTCCCCGTGATTTTACCATCGCCGCAATCTCCGGACTCCCTGTTGTCTGAACAGAAAAAAAGGAGAAAAAAATCTTTTCCCCGGAAATTTGCTTGACAAATTGTATATATTTGTCTATATTGAATTACAGAAGGGGATTTCCGGAATGAAAGCAGACCAGATACAGGAAATTGTGGACATGCGAGACCCCGCCGCGCCGGTCTACTGGCAAGTGGCGGAATCGCTTCGCAAGCGCATTCTCTCAGGGGAACTCCGTCCCGGCACGCGTTTCCCGCCGGAACCGGAACTGGCGGCGGCATTGGGCATCAACCGCCTAACCCTCCGCCGGAGCCTGCAAATCCTTACGGAGCAGAGTCTGATTACCCAGCTCCCGCGGCGCGGCACGTTCGTCGCATTTGCAAAAACCAAAGGATTGCGGATCGGCGTGGTATTTCCCACGCACAGTTTTCTGGATATGGGTTCTTATTTTCTGCGGCTTCTGGCGGGGATCAACTACGGAATGTTCGGCAAGGAGAACGGCGAACTGGTTTTCATCAACAGCGCCGGGATCAAATCATCCAAAAACATCGAAGTCATCAGCCGCGCCCAATGCGACGGCCTGATTGTGGCGGTGAATCGCCGGTCACTGGCAAAAGTCCTCTGCCAGAAAACCTTTGACCACATCCCGATGGTTTTCGTCAACTCCTTCGAACCGTGCGTGGAAGCCGCGGACCGTTACATCGTTCGTCTGACAAAAGATTCCATTCAAACGGGGGTGAAGCATCTTCTGGCTCTCGGACACACACGGATCGCATACATCAGCCTCCATATACCCCAGCTTCAAATCCTTCTCCAGCGCAACGAAGAATTTCTGCAATGCCGTCTGAAAGACGGGCTCACAGCCATTGGAGAGGCCGGGGAAGACTGGTTCAATTATGCCAGAAAAACCGCTTTCAATCTCTGCAAATCGAAGAGTCCCCCCACGGCGATCCTCTGTCCGGGCATCATCTTCGCGTCCGGCGCATGGCAGGGAGTCATGGACGCAGGACTCCGGATTCCCGAAGACATCTCCCTGGTCGGATTCGACCCGGTGGAAAACACGAATCCCTACATGACCGCGATCGAACAGCCGCTCGGCGTCATGATGAAAAAAGCCGTCGATCTGATTTATGACATGAAAAACGCAGGGAAACCCCTGAAAGAACAAATCTACTCGTTCCCTGCGGAATTGCGCGAGCGCGGAAGCTGCAAGTCTCTGAAAAAAAGTTGACTGGAAAACGCGACTTCGAATAAAGAAAAGAATCTCATTCCGAACAACGGACAGGAGGCGAACGAATGAAGAAAAAAGAGAAAATCTGTATTCATTTCACACTGATAGAACTGCTCGTTGTCGTTGCAATCATCGCGATTCTCGCCGGGATGCTGCTTCCGGCACTGAATAAGGCAAAACTGAAGGCGAAGTCGGTCGAATGCCGCGGAAAACTGCGGCAGATCGGAACGTCGACCCAGTTTTACGCGAATGATTATCATGATTATCTGCCGCCATCCTGGCACATGATGTACGGAAACCTTACCTGGATGCAGGCACTCCTTCCTTATCTGGGGAGTCCGGTTTCAGCGAAGAAAATATACTGGTGTCCCGGCGACCCGCCTCCGGCCAATCCGGTCTCCGCGGATCTGTATCAGGGCTATTACATCCGGTATGCCTCCAACATCAACGGTTTTTCCTACTCGAACGCAACAGACGGCACGCCGTACCGCAAACGGGGAATGATTGTGAAACCTTCCGAATTCGTGTGTTTTCTCGACCGCAAAAATCATGTGTATGTGACCCCGACCACCTGTTGGGACGCGGGTACCGAGATCGGAAATGCCAACAATGCGACGGAACTCGCCCGAAGCGTCCCCGTCCGTCAGTGGCATGCAGGAACGATGTCGTTCGTTCATCTGGACGGACACTCTTCGAGCGAGCCGTTCCCGCTGAAACCGTGCGGAGCGGAACCGTTCAAATGGACCCGGACCGGAATTCGAAGCGAACCGCTTTACAACTGAAACTGGAAAGGAAATGGAAATGTCGTGCAGGATACTGCTCATTGCTCTGCTTGCCGTCGCCGGTTCTCTCCGGGGAACGATCCCGCTTTCAGAACTCCAATCGGAAAAAGCCTGTCGTCAGGTGTTCGCCTCCGATGAAAATGAAATGCTGCGGAGACGGGCATTTCTGTTTCTGCTGGACGCCACCGGAAACAGTGACGAAATCCTTCAGAAAGGACTTTCCGACCGCGATCCCGCCATTCGCGGAAAGGCACTGTTCGAATATTTTACAAAACATCGGGATGCGGCTGTTCCCGAACTCAAGAAGCTGACCGCGGACCCCGATTATGGAGTCATTACTCTTCTGACACAATGCGCAAGTCGGCTGAAGGACCGCAAGGCCGCGGAAGCGCTTCTCGGAGAGATCGGAAAAAATACGAAGGACCCGCGTGTCGCAAAACAGGTCAACGACAAGACGTTCCCCTTCAAGAGAACCAACATCCGATTGAAGGACCGCGCGGACTGGGATTTCGATATCGTGAAGGTGAAAAGCATTCCGCTGCCTCAAAACGGCTACCGTTTCATTCCCGACCCGGAGAACCGCGGACATTTGAAAAAATATTTTGCGGATTCCTTCAACGACTCCGCATGGACCGTTCTGAAAATGGGCTCGTGGGCACAGCAGGGGTTTGCAAAATACAAGGGATACGCATGGTACCGGGTCCGGTTCAAAATGCCGGAGAAAATAGACAGCAACGCGGTGGAGATGGCTTTCGACGCGGTGGACGAATCCGCCTGGGTATGGCTGAACGGGACCTTCATCGGAGCTCGTGACGAGGGACCGAACGCATGGGACCAGCCCTTCTTTCTCGATGTAACCCGTGAAATCAGATGGAATGCCGAAAACGTTCTCACGATCCGCGTTTTCGGAAATGAAGGCGGCCTCATCAAACCGGCGCGGCTGGATATATTGAAATAATCACTCAGGAGACACACCCATGAAAAAAATGTTCAGCTGGACTTTAATCTCGGCAGCACTTCTGCAATGCGCCGCGGCGGAGGAAACACTTCTTGCGGAATGGAATTTCGCAAAGGGAATCCACAGCACGGACGGAAAAATTCAATGCGTGGCACGGGGAAAAACGAAAGTCATCGACGGTGCGCTGGAAACAGGCGAAGTCCAGAAGGAACAGCCAGAAGGCATCCAGACAGCCAAAGCCTATCCGGAGCTGACTCCGTCCGGGGCTTTCCGGATCGTCGTCGAATTCGAGCTCAAAAAAGCGACTTCGGCTCAGTCGTACCTCTTTTTCTGGGACAGCAAATGCGATTTCTACGACAAGAAAAATGAGAATCCGAAGGACAACTCCGGGTTTACGTTCGGCCTTTACCGCAACCCGAAATCCGGGGAATTACGGCCTCAGGCATGGCTCGGCTTCGGCAAGGCAACGGCAGTCCTGAACGGGAAAAACGTACATCTGGAAACCGGACGAAAATACACGCTCGAACTGGATTACGACGGCATCGGCAAGGCAAAATTTCTGCTGGACGGGAAGATCAATGCCGAGGTCAAAGTCGCACCGGGCGGACCGATTGCTCCGGCACAATTCCGTCCGGTGATCGGCGACCGGACACTCGGACATTTTTTCCGCTTCGACGGACGCATCCTCTCCCTCAAAATCTTCGTCCGTCCTTCGGCGGCGATTCAGGCGGGGAGTCTCGGGCGAACCGCTTTTTTTCGCAATGAGAAGAACGCCTCGCTGCGGCTTGCCGTCCGGAATCTTTCCAACGAGCCGATTGCCGGATTGAAAATGACCGCTCCCGTCGGAATGGACTGGGGAGAACTTGCCGCCGGAGAATCGAAAGTCCGGGATGTCCCGCTGGAAACGCGGCTCAAACAGGGAAAATACGACCTGAAACTTCAATTTGCCGGAACCCGGAACGGCAAAGCATTTTCGGAGACGTCTTCCGTTCCGTACGCCATCGGGCCGGTCAGGACCGACTATATGACGGTAATGATGTGGGGTTACTCGGATTCGTTCAAAGTGCTTCAGAACACCGGATTCACGCACGGCTTGAAGTCGCTGGTCTCTCCGATGTATGCACACCCGAAAGATGACGCCTCTGTCCGCACCCAGTGCGCCGATCTCGACAACATGCTGTGTGAAGGATTCTGGCGGGCGGACTATTTCAACATCAGCCATTATCCGAAAATTGCAAAGATGTTTCCGCGTCTCGACCGCGAGGGAAAACCGATTGCCGTCAACGGAAAGATGAACATCGACGCCAACGATCCCGCCGCAATCCGTTTCCTCGGCGACATGGCCGCCCTCGTTTCCAAGACCTATGGCGCCCATCCCGCCCTCGAACTGCTGGATGTGAATTCCGAAATCCGCGACCGGACGTCTCCTTCTTTCAGCCGTTACGAACGGGATGCCTTCAAAGCATATTCCGGGTTCGACGTTCCGTCTGAAATCAAACAGAAAACCACTCAATACACCCTGTTCCCGGATTTCCCGTTTTCAAGAGTCATTCCCGACAAGGACCCCATTCTCGTCTATTACCGCTGGTTCTGGAAAGACGGCGACGGCTGGAATCCCCTGAATGGAAAAATCAGTGAGATTTACCATAAGAACATTTCCCATGAATTCCGTTCCTACTTTGCTCCGTCCACACGCCAGCCGCCGATCTGGGGTCCCGCCGGAAAAGTCGATGTGATCAGCCAGTGGACCTACGCGTATCCGGACCCGCTCCGGCTGGCGTCCGCTACCGATGAAATCCTCGCAATGGCCGAGGAAAAACCCGGCACGCCGATCATGGAAGGCACCCAGCTGATCTGTTACCGGAGCCAGACCGCCCCGATCGGAAAAAAGGTCCAGAACGAACCGGCGTGGGTGAAAGAACACCCGGACGCAAAATACATCACGATTCCGCCGGATTCTCTGCGGGAGGCGTTCTGGAGCAAGATTTCGCGCAAAGTGGACGGCATCGTGTATCATGGCGACGGTTCCATTTACCTCGATCCCGTGAAAAAAACCTCAACCTATATCAATACGAATCCGAAAACGGAACCGGTCCTTCAGGACCTCCTGAAAAACATCGTGAAACCGCTGGGACCGACCTTGAAACGCATCCCGGAACGTGGCCGCGATGTGGCAATCCTTCACAGTTTCGCGTCTTCGATGTTCGCCGGACGCGGCTCCTACGGCTGGGGCGGCTGGATCATGGACCTCCACCTCGCCCTGCAATGGGGCGGCCTCGATCCGCGGGTAATCTACGAGGAGGAAATCCTGCGCGACCATCTGAAGGGAGTCAAGGTTCTGGTGATGCCGCATTGCGACGTCCTGCCGGAATCGGTTTACAACGCTGTTTGCGAATTCCAGCGCAAAGGAGGAATTCTCATTGCGGATGAATTCCATGTTCCGGGTCTCCTGCCGGATATCCGGATCGATTCCGTGGCAAGGGTTTCCGAGGATGCGGCGGGCTCCAAGGAACGCCTCCAGAAGTTGGGAAAGGAAATCTGTTCGAAGCTCGGGGAACACTACGTCTCCTATGCGGCATCGGACAATCCCGATCTGGTCACGCATACCCGGACGTTCAAGAATGCGGACTACCTTTTCGTCATCAACGACAAGCGGGTCTACGGCGATTATTTCGGGCCGTGGAAACTGACGCAGGAACAGGGTGTTTCCAACGCCGGAACGATCACCGTAAACCGCGAAACGGGAGCCGTCTACGATCTCATGAAACATCAAAGCGTTGACTTCCGCCCGGACAAAGGCGCGACTCGAATTCCGGTCCATTTCGACACCAATGACGGACGTCTTCTGCTGTTGCTTCCGAGGCAGATTGCGACGGTATCGATCTCCGTCCCCGCGGAAGCCGCGAAAGGTGGAACGATCCCCCTGAATGTCACGGTGACAGACACATCTTCCCGCCCGGTGGAAGCCCTGATCCCGATCGAACTTGAGGTGACGGATGCGACCGGAACAAAAACGGATGATTCCTTCTTCGCTTGTGCTGAAAATGGGAAATACTCTGGGACAATCACCATTCCGCTGAATGCTGAAACCGGCTCCTGGAAAATCCGTGCGCGTGAACTCGCCTCCGGAAGAAGTGCGGATTCCTCCGTCACGGTCTCCAGATAAGGACATAAGACAAATCAAATAAGGAAAATTCCGGACGTTATGAAAGCGATTGACGAGTTTATTCAAAAAGGAGTGTTCGACGGCGCGGTGATTCTGGCCGGAAATCTCGAAAAGGATCTTTTCACGCATACGCAGGGGCTGGCCGACCGCATCATCAACCGTCCCATGTCCATGGATACGGTGTTCGATGTTTCCAGCGTGTCGAAACCGGTTGGAACGGCTACGGCGCTGGCGCTGTGCATGGAACGCGGACTGATCGATCCGGACCGTCCGTTTCCGGAATATCTGCCTCAATTCACGGGAAAAACCGCGGCTCCGGTCACGGTCCGCCATCTGGCGTATCACTATTCCGGAATCGAGCCGGATTATCCGCTGAATACGTCCGCCGATGAATTGATGCGCCGGATGCTCGGTTCCAATTTCCCACACCCGCCGATGACGCAATACCGTTATTGCTGCGTCAACTACGATTTTCTCGGCTTCATCATCGAGAACGTGACAAAGACGCCGCTGGAGGTGTTCGCAAAGGAAAATATCTTCGCCCCTCTTCAGATGACCGATACGAACTGGGGCGCGCCGCTGGAACACACAAGGCAGCGTCTGGTCCGGCACGGACGCTGTGTTGACAGCGATCCCGGAATCATCTTTGACCGCTGGGCACGGGTACTGTATCCCCATGTGGTCGGCAACGCGGGCATCTTCACGACCGCGCCGGACCTCGCCCGATACGCCCGGATGATTCTGCGGAATGGAAAAGGGGTCTTTCGGACGGACATCATCGAACGTGAATTCTTTCCGAATAAAGCGCCGGAAGACATGTATGAACGGTCTCTCGGCTGGAACAAGCACCGTGCTTTGATGCCCGACGGCTTTTCCGGGAAGACCATTTTCCACAGCGGTTCCAGCGGTCAGACCTTCTGGATCGATCCCGAAAAACAGTTCTTCCTCATCATTCTGACCAATCTGTTCGGGGATCACGACGAGGGAATCGAGGCCCGTCTGAAAATCGCAAATGAAGTGATGAAGAGATTCTCCGGTTCCGGAGCAATTGCATAAATCCCGGGATACGGAAAAGGTCCTGAAAAAAGTTCATCGCGTCCATCCCTCACTCATTCGCCGGACAAATCCGCTTGAGAAAATGGAAAAAAGCGCTATATTCATCCCGAACGGTTTATTGAAGAATCTTTTTCGGCAATCTGGAAATGCAATATCTGCTCAAGAGGGGAAAATAATGGAGAAAATCAAATATCCGGCGGGATCTGCGGAAAAATGGTTTGGCGGAATCAAGCACAAGTTTCAGTTTGAAGGTCATGACGCCTTCATCGTGGAACCGGAAAACCCGGCGGAAGGATTGCCATGGTCCTGGTGTCTGGAATGGCCGGACGCGTTTGTTGAACGGTGCGCCGCGCCGGAGCTTCTGGCAAAAGGATTTCATCATGTGCATGTCAACATTCATGGGACGTGGGCCTCTCCCGAAGGAATGAAAGTCCTTGAGGCGTTTCATGCCATGCTCATCGAGCTCGGATTCCACAGCAAAGCCATGCTGATGGGCTTGAGCATGGGCGGATTGTATTCCCTCCGTTTCGCCATGGAAAACCCGGATAAAGTTGCGGTCATCTACGGAGATGCCCCGGTCTGTGACCTGAAGGAATATCCGGAAGGCAGCCGCGAAAAGGTTTTTGCCGCCTACGGGTTCAAATCCGCGGACGATCCGCGCATTCCCGTGTTGAATCCCATGGAACACCTCGATGTACCGATCCGGGCGAAAATTCCCGTAATCCTTGTTGTAGGGATGGCGGATGAAGTGGTGATTCCGGCGCTGCATTCGGACCGTCTGGAAAAGCGTTACCGGGAACTGGGCGGGGAGATCAAGGTGCTGAGGCGTCCGTATGTGGGACATCATCCGCACGGCTACGACGACCCTTCGCAGGTCGTGGATTTCATTCTTGCGCATTATCCGGCGGAAGAAACACGGAAACAATAACGGAGACAGGGGCCTCTGAATGAGTGTTACAAGTGTACAAAACATGAATGCGGAACGTCTTGCTGCGGCCTGTGTTCTGAGTGTCGTGGGCGGATTTCTGGATATGTACACGTATCTCTGCCGCGGAAAAGTGTTCGCTAACGCCGTTACGGGCAATATGGTTCTTTTCGGGCTCAACCTTGCCGATCTGGAATGGACATCCTGCGCAAAATATCTGCTTCCGATCCTCTTTTACGCATTGGGTGTATTCGCCGCCGAGTATGTCCATCTGAAACTGACCCCGTCCAGACGGATCGGCTGGCATCAGTCCGTGCTGATTCTGGAAATACTTTTTCTGCTTCCGATCGTCTTCATTCCCTACGGCGACTTCGATTTCGCGGTAAACTCCATCATCGCCTTCATCTGCGCTCTTCAGGTGCAGACATTCCGTAGCGTGCACGGACTCCCGTTCGCCTCCACCATGTGCACGGGAAACCTCCGGAGCGGCACGGATGCCCTGTTCCACCGCGTCTTCGGCAAAGATCATGCGGGATGGGAGAAGGCCAGACATTATTATCTGGTAATCATTTGTTTCATTGTCGGGGCGGCTGTCGGGGCGGTGCTCCTCCGGTCGTTCGGACACCTGATCTTCTTCCTCGCCCCCGCCGGTTTGATTGCTGTTTTCTTCATGGTGACTACCAGACGGCAAACCGTCATTCTCCGGAATTTCTGGAGGAATTTTTTCCGCCGGAAAAGATGACCTTCCGCTGATTCATCACGAACATACGCCGGCGGTTGCCCCTGAACTGGATTGGATAGTTTCAAAGCAGATTCGTTCAAAGATTTTGGTAGAAACAGATATTTTTTCACAGCCATCCCATAGGAACGTGAAGAATTGAAAGGTGACGGCACATGAT
>CAYWZD010000130.1:0-9284 GCA_964462755.1 uncultured Victivallales bacterium
CTGATGTATCTCCTTCCATTAACTTACCCATAAATTCTCGTGAAGACCCAAAAATTAAAAAAGCAAGAGAAAAAAGAAAAAAGCAATATTTATTTCATACAATATATTTCATTTTTACCATTTATTACCCTGTGGAGATTTATGGATGGCTTTTGGAAATTTATTCCCTTCATGGAAATACAGAATGAACTACCCCGATGCAGAACATCAAGGTATGCCCCCAGAAGAATCAACAACCACTATCTCGATGATGGGAGGGAAAGCTTATGAGAGACACTTTTGTTACCTGTGCGTCTCTCATAACATCTATTATAGATTAGCGAGACTGTTATAACTAAAATTCGAGTCCTTCGATACCGGGGTATCGAAGGACTCTCAGAATGCGGATGAAACTTATGTTTTTCAAGCGATAGCGATCTGCCATCCAGAGGCAAAACTGCCCAGATCCTTCCATTCGGAAGGCAGCCCGTCGGCATAATAACCGATCTGGTTACTATCATTGCTGAAGAGGATATCGCTCTTTCCGTTGCCGTCGAAATCCGCGACTCCGGCAATATTCCATCCGGCGGAATAGCTGCCGAGCGGGGTCCATCCGGAAGCTTTTCCCCCGGCATAGTAACCTATTTCAGAACCGTTGGAGAACAGGACATCGGCTTCGTTGTCGCCGTCGAAATCGCCGACTCCGGCAATTTCCCAGCCGGAGGCATAGCTGTCAAGCGGAGTCCACACGAGCGGAAGCGCTCCTCCGGCATAGTAACCGGTTTCAGAACCGTTGGAACACAGCACATCGTCGCAGTTATCCCCGTTGAAATCACCGATCCCGGCAACTTCCCAGCCGGAAACATAGGTGCCCAGTTCCATCCATTTGGACGGCTGTCCGTCAACATAACAGCCGAACCTGTTATCGTTGCTGGTAAACAGAATATCGCTGACTCCGGTACCCTCGAAATCGCCGACTCCGGCAATTTCCCAGCCGGGAGAATAGTCGCCGAGGGCGGTCCACGCGGAGGGATCGCCGCCTGCATAATAGCCTATTTCCGAACCATTGCTGAAAAGGACAGAGCCAATGCCGAACCCCTCGAAATCACCGGAACCGGCAACTTCCCAGCCCGCGGCATAACCGCCGAGAAATTCCCATTTGGACGGGTCTCCGTCGGTATAGTAGCCTAAATTCAGATCGGTTGCATTGGTGAATAAAATATCGCTTTTCCCGTCGCCGACATAATCCGCGGGCGCCATCTTGCTGAGAGGAAGGACTCCGAGTTCCCATACGATTGAGTAATCGGCTTGAATGGTAAAGTCCGGACTGAAATTTGCCCAGCGGTCGTTGAACGTCGACAAATATCCCTGCATGTCGGTAAGGGAGGCCATCGTTGCCCAATAAGGATCATAAAATGTCTGGCCGTCAGGCCAGGCCGCACTGAACAAGGTGGTATCGTACTGATCCCGCTCCAGTGTATTGAACCAGTACATAGTCCCTTGCGGATTGGTTGGGTCCTGTAATTTGTTCAGATAAGTATCGCTCCCGAGCAGGCCGGTATCGATACTGGCAGACATGGAAGCGAGGATCGTAGCGATCAAACTGACACCGGGGCCTGTCCCTGAAAAATCACCGGTCCCTGTTATAGCCACGCCGTTCTGAACCGACGCACCCGTGTAAAGGGTAGCATCAGTCCAGTTGCCGTTCAGGGAATAAGTTTTAGTTGGATCGTCCGGATTCATTGTGATAGTCGCATTATTGGCAGCAATGGTAATAGTTCCGGTAAGGCTTGTCCCTGCGGTAGGATCGGCTTTCCAGTCCGGAGCCGCACCCCCGGCGTTATACATAACGTCATGGATGTAAAGTCCGTAATTACCGTCAGTTCCGGTTATTTCCAAAAAGAAAGAATAGCCCTGGTTGCCCGAATAATCAATGTACCAGCCAGTTATTTTTTTGTCATTCACCGTGGTCGTGGGCACGTTGTCCTGCAGGTATCCCAGATAATCATTGAAGGACGGAACATACAAATAAAGAGACTCATTATCCCCCGGGACTGACCCGGACGACCAGCTTTGTGACGAACCGAGCCAGCGCATGGCCGTTGGATCAAAAGTCACGGCAGAAACCTCGGGCCCCCAGCCGGGGTTGGCGTTGACTTCGGGATAATGATACGCGGGAGTCGGCCCGACAGGATTGGACGCAATTACTTCCTGCAAGGCGTCAATAATCGTTTCTTCCGTGGTATTGTTTTTGAACGTCGCTCTGTCCGTCTGGTTCCCATTGGCGTCTTTTACCCGGAGGGTGGTCGGATAGGATACAGTGTCGAGGTAGCTGACATCGACATTGTCATTTGTCCCTCCGACAATGGTCCACTCAAGGAGGGTATAAGCAACCGTATCAAAGGTGCCGGGGGCGGCAGCGGAAAACGGACTTGTTGTGGAGGTGCCGAAAGCGGCGTAAAGCCCGGAACCGGATGAGCCGTCACTAATGTAAAAAGTACCATCCTGCACAGTGCTCAGCTGAATGGAGGTGTTGTCCGTTACGATCGTATTCCCGTTGGTAGTATCGATATAACTGACATATCCATCGGTTTTCGTAAAATACAGCCACACTTCCTCGTCGGAATAGTTTACGGAAAAATAATTGGTCTCACTGGCAAAATAATTAACGATTTTCAGGGGGATTTGATCCGTAGCGGCATAGGAGAATATGGTTTTTCCGGCAGCCGCTTCCTCATCATCGTGCTGGAAGCCGACCAGATGGGCGGCTTCATGGGCAATGGTTTCGGCAATGGCGGCGGTAGAGTTCAGTTTATCGGTGAAGACAAATGCTTTGTCGTTTTTGACCTGACCGCCGGCGCCGATGGTTTCGGACAGGCCCCGGAAATTACCGTAGGCGGAGAATGCGGGATCGCTGCCGCCGACATAGATGGTGGAATATTTTCCCGGTTCAAGCCCGGTAATATCCTTGGTAAAGATAACGCCGGTACCGGTAAAAGTGCTATTCAATTCATTGAGGATTTTAGCCTGTTTCTCACCGGGCAGCCCGGAATCAGCAATGCTCAGTCCGCCGAGGTGGATGTCCAACGCATCATTGTCGTATGAAACATTTTCCCCCCCTTCGAAATCGATGAGGATGGTTTGGGTTCCGCTGTAAACAGCGCTCGAATCGACCAGCTTCAGTCCCGGCAATTCCAGTTCCTTGACATTCATGATGTTTCCCCTTGTTACAAGTTTTCTGATGCAACAATAAACCCCATCTGGTTGTTTAACTTATATTCCATTTGTTACATTGCAAGCCGAATTGTCCAAAATAAACATTAAAAACAGAAAGAAAAATAAGGTTCTGGGAATGAAGTAGATGCAGAGCATGCGGGGGATCTGGATTTCGCCCATGGAGACCAGCACATCAGCGCTGAAGCACGACAAGGGCAGAGCCCTTGACCCGAAAAAAATGCTGGCGTATTTTTTCGCTTCAAATCCGATGCAAAGCATCGAAGCATGAACACAAAAGAATCAAAATCAGTCCACGTCTATGGGAAAAACTCCGGCGGGACTTTTCTTTGTCTATCGGTCACGTTTCTGAAGTATTTTTCCTCGCCGGAACTCTCTCAGGCGGGGAAAAGTCTCTTTGGCGTTTTCCGTCATCAATCCGCCGCTTTTTCTTTCAGATAGCGTTTGTAGCGTTCGTGCAAATTACGGGCGGACGGGAAAAGAGAATTCGGACTCAGGAAGTGAGGCGCTTCGAAGGTGATGATTTTCTCGACATACGGCTGAACGGTTTCCAGCTTGAAACGGAGTTTGCTCCATTCGATCGGGGAAAATTTCCATGGCATGCCCCGGTCGAAGGGTTCCAGATTCGACCAGTAGGAAATGCCATGTTTTTTGAAGACATCGTGTGTGGCCTTCACATAGGATTCCAGATCGCAGAAATCCACATGCCCGTCCATGAAGGCATACGCGCTGATCAGCCCGTCCATCTCTCCGAGCAGATAGTCGAAATGCCGCGCATGAACTTCCGGAGAAACCGGCCAGTTGGCGTCGCATTTCTTCCCGTGATACCGAGGGGAGACAATGATCGGACGTGTCTTGTCGAACGAACGGATGGTTTCGCATAACGGTTTCCATATCTGGTTCGGATGAGTGTGAAGGCTGCCCTCATGACTCATATACCAGCCTTTGAAGGCGGGAAATGCGCTGTAGCGTTCGCGCAATTCGAAAATGAGTTCCCGGTTGACAGCGACCTCATTCTGCCAGTCGTTGCGGGGCCAGTAGTTCATGGTGTCGAACATGCCGATGTAAAGGGAAACGCCGACCCGTTCGGCCTCGCGGAGCATGACTTGGATCAAATCCGGCTCCTCATACAGGGAAGTTTTCATGACTTCGGAACGATACATGGCGCTGTCCCGGAATCCGACGCGGATGATGATGACCGTATCGATGCCGAGTGCCTTGAAGTTGTCGAATTCGATTTTCCAGTCGTCCGCGGTCCAGTTGTTGCTGGAAATGTCCGAGGCGACGCCGTCCACAAAAGTGCCTGTAATTGGTTTGAGATTCACTTCATTTCTCCAGTGACTTCAAGGATCGCGAAATCGTATGCGATCAGATTGTATTTGAATTTTCCATTTTCCACGGCAATATCCTTTTTGGTTTGCATTTCAGGGTGCCAAAATTACGATGATCGCTATGACAATCATAAGTTCTATCAGTGTAAACATGATGATTTCCGGTCGGCGGAAGCCGGACGGACTTACCCACCGGATTGAATCATGTATATATTCTTTTTGCACAAGTATTCTTTCACGCAGCTTTTCATTTCGTCCGGATTCGATTCGCAAATGAGTAATATGCATAATACGATCCTCCTGCCATTTTAGTGTTTAACGGTTGTTGCTCTCGAAAACTCCGTTGCCATGTCCTTCATTTCGAACCATGATTTTTGCCTCCGATTGCTGCCAGTATCCATTTTGCCGAAAAATATCTTCAAAAAGAAGAATCCTGATTTTCTATGTTTTCGTTATCGCCTGAACTTTTTCCGTTATGATGAGCGGATTGTCTGGCTCTGAAGAAAAAAAATTCACCTTTTCCATGGTAATCTGTTTATCCCTCGCAAAGCCAAAACTGCTGAAAGATTATTGCATTTCCAACAGTTTTCCGGATAATCCACTGTCGCGGCCGATCTGGTGCGCTTCATTTTGATCACCACATCCCGCAAGACGATGTCATGTATCGAAATTCCTTTGTTGGAGCCGATATAGGAGCCGCCAAAACTTCCGCCCGGATGTGCGGCAGAACCATGTCCGCAATTTCTGCTGAATACGAATGCTGTTCTTCTGTATCTCCGGCGAAACAGTAAACCGCGTGCTTTACATTGGTCATGGAAATATTGTCAAACATGATGTTGAAAATCGGGGCGCCTGTAATGATTTTCGTAAAATTGCGGTTCGCAGAAACGGAAAGTATGTTTATTCCATGTTCTGAATCATATATCCGAATGTTCCTGAATATCGCATCCCGAATTGGCGCATCGCCTTCAAAACCGATCCGTATTGCGCAGGCAGCAGAAGACATCCGGCAGTTTGTCACCCGGATGTCCCGGCATGGTTTCATTCGTCCCAAACGGCATGCGCCGCTTTTCAACGCCACGCAGTCGTCGCCGGCCTTGATGTCACATCGATCTATTTCCACATTCGAACAGCAATCAATGTCAAAGGCATCCGTATTGGGTCCGAAATACGGGTTTCGTATGGTTATACGCCGAAATGCCAAGTCGTCGCATCCCAACGTCCCAATAGTATATCCTGGAGAATTCTCGACAGTTATATCTTCAAAAGAAATCTGTTTCGAATTGCGGATATAAATCAACGCGACTCTCGGCTTCAGAGGAACCAGCACCTTGTATTCCGCCGGGTCATAAATCCGTCCTGGTTCAAAATTTCCTCCTCCAATATATTCTTCTCCCCAGAAATTATACCCCGCCCCGTCAATACTGCCGGGACCTTTAATCGATAAATTGCAAATGGCGTTTCCCCATAATAAATAGTGATTGAAGGTTTCGACAGTATAGGAAATGATCCCGGAACCGCCGGTATCTCTTACCGAATGAAGTTGAGATAATCCCGAGTGTCCAGCCCAAAGTAAAAATTGCACTGAAAATCGTTTGCCGCCGCCTCTTCGGAAATGCCGATCATCAAGTCGGCAATCAGGGAATATCCGTAATTCGGCAGGAAAACGCCGACTGCCGCACTGCGGCCGCGCGCCAGTTGCTAGGCCGCGTGATTCCGACGGTAATTCAGTTCCCGCATGGCCGCTTCGATTTTCTCTTTAGTGGCGTCTGCCACTTTCTGGTCCGGCTTTGGATTCAACGCACGGGAAACCACGGAAAGGGAAAATCCTGTTTTTTCGGCTATATCTCTCAAAGTTACCATTCGAGAACCTCTTTTCCTGATTCACAAGCGCTTGCGAAAAACATTTAATAAAAAAAACTTTTTGAAAAGTCTATATTTTATAGCCATCTTTTCGGATTTTGCAACCCCGTTTTCGAAAAAAAACGATTTTCAAAAAAGACTGTAGTGCATCAGTCGAAATTTCCAGAAACGGCAAACAAAGTTTGCCGAGGTGCAAGGAACTCTTCCACGCCGCGGAGTTGGAGGGCGCGGAGCCCTCCTGTTCTTTGCCTTTACGACGGCGGTTCCACAGCCCAAAGAACAAGCGACGAAAGAGCGAGAGCCGCCGCTCCCGTTAGGTTGCAACCGGGGAACGCCCGAAACTCTCGAACTTGTCCGTTGCCATATCTTCTACCTACCGGGATCAGATTGAGCGTCGCCGAAAGAGCGTCCGCTTGCAAAAATTCCGCAATTATTTGCAACAGTCGGCAGGCTCACAGCGCTCTTTTCGGTTTTCAAACGTCGGACGAGTTCCGTTTCAGGTCTTGCAATCTCCAATCGAAAGCGTATAGTATGGCAAACGTGTTAACATTCATCATAAAACAGAAACAGTCCATGACAAGGGGCCGAGCGCAGCAGTAACTAAAATTTGTATGGTAATTTTAAACGATATGCAACATTGGCAATATATTGATTTTGGAGCTATCCAAACCGTATCCAAAGAAAAGCTGGATAGTAGCAAACGGTGGTGAAACCAATCGTGATGTGCAAAGACCACAAAAGGAGATCAATGAATTTTTTATATTTATTGAAAGATACCATTGCAAGGAGCCGCTTGTTCTTGGGATTGCTGGCTCTTATTCTCATGGCGGGAACGCTCGGTGCATCATGGTGGCTGACCGTCCGTAATGAATACGAGATGCGCGAGGATCTGCTGGGACGCACGAGACTGGCGGCCAAAACAGTGAATGTGGCTCGCATCAAGACTTTGACGGGCTCGCCCGCCGACCTCGAATCCGCAGACTACCGGCAACTCAAAGAGCACTTCATGGCTATCCGCGCCGCCGACCCGAATTGCCGTTTCATCTATCTTCTGGGACGCAAGGCGGATGGCTACTCGTTTATCTTTGCTGACAGCGAACCGGTAAATTCCAAAGATTACTCGCCGCCCGGACAGGCGTATGAGGAAGTATCGGCGGAATATCAGCGCGTATTCGAGACGAAATCCGCTTTGGTCGTCGGTCCGGTCTCCGACCGATGGGGCACATGGATCAGCGCTCTTGTCCCGCTGATCGATCCGCAAAGCGGTAGGGTGATCGCTGTTCTGGGCATGGATATCGACGCCCGCGACTGGAACTGGAAAGTTGCCTCCCGGACTGCCTGGCCTGTAGGGGTGATGTTACTGATGATGATCGGCCTGCTGACGACCCTGTTTGCCGCCGGGCGGGTTTCCGCCTCGCCCAAGCCGGTTATGCGCCGCCTGCTGCCGTTTCTGACAGTCATGTTCCTGGCGTTGGTTGCCAGTTCGGCTCTGCTCCTGTGGAGACAGCATTACAATCGTGTGATTGGAAGGACCGCCCGGATAAGCGGCGAGGTTGAGCGGAACATGAAGACCGCATTGGAACAGCAGGCCCGCGGCATGTCCATAGCCGCGCAATCCATCGCTTCAGATCCCCGCGTGCGCGAGGCGCTGAACGCCAAAGATGCGGGGCGTCTCCTCGCCGACTGGCGAAAACTGTTCGAAAAACTGAACAGGGAACAATCCTTGACCCACTTCCTTTTTTATGACGCAAATCGCGTCTGCCTGCTGAGGGTTCACAAACCGGAGTTGCGCGGAGATCAGATTAATAGTTTTCTGATACAGGAGGCTGAACGTACGGGGAAGTCCGCATGGGGAATCGAAATGGGAGCCGTGGGCACAGCCACCCTGCGGATAGTTCAGCCCGTCTTTTTTGGCCGACGGCTCGTGGGATACGTCGAGATCGGTAAGGAGATCGCGGGCATTCTGCGAGAATTACAGATACCATCTGAACTGAAAATTGCGGTCAGCATAAGAAAAGATAAGATACGGCGGGAGGCATGGGAAGCGGGAATGCGTCTGCTGGGCCGTGATGCCAAATGGGAGCGCTTGCCACACAGTGTGATCATCTATGCGAGCCAGGAGCATCTGCCCAATGCCTTTACGCGGCTGGCGGACCATGACCCGTCGGGTAACCATCACAACGCGACAGGACGGAGCATCACCGATGACGGAAGGAACTGGCAGGTGACGGTATCCCCGTTTACCGACGTCTCAGGCAAAGAGATAGGGGATCTCTTTATCGTGAATGACGTCACAGATCTGACGGCCACTTTCAACCGCGATATAACCCTGGGCGGCATTGTGGGCGCCCTTATTCTGGTTACGCTGTTCGGCCTGAGTTTCGTGATACTGCGCCGCACCGATGCGGGCATCTGCGCCCAACAGACGGAGTTGCGCAAAAGCGAAGAGCATCTCTCGGCGATTCTGCGTTCCATCGGCGACGGAGTGATCGCCTGCGACACGGCAGGCGAGGTCGTAAACCTCAACGCGGCGGCCGAAGTTCTCACCGGCTGGACAAATGCAGAGGCCGCCGGACGACCGATCCGGGAGGTATTCCGCATCGTGAACGCACATACCCGCGAAACGGCGGAAAACCCGGTTTTCCGTGCCATTTCCGAGGGGGTGAACGTCGATCTTGCAAACCACACGGCACTCATCGCCAAAGACGGCACGGAGCATCAGATCGCCGATAGTTGCGCGCCCATCAAGGACGCCTCCGGCGCAGTCAGCGGCGCAGTGCTTGTTTTCCGCGATGTGACCGAGGAATACCGGCGGAGGGAGAAATTGCGGGAAAGCGAAGACCGCTTCAAACAACTGGCGGCGCAAAGCCGGACGAT
>CAYWZD010000131.1:0-9282 GCA_964462755.1 uncultured Victivallales bacterium
GATCTCCTTGGCTTTCGGGGCGACCTTCTGCATCTTGCGCATGGACTTGTTGCCGCGCTCCGTGAGCGGGAAGAAGATGATCCGGACGATGAGCGTCAGGAGAATGATCGCGATGCCGTAGCTGCCGCAGATCGATTTGAGATAATTCAGAAGCCAGAGAACGGGACGCGCCAGATATTCCATCAGGGAGAGCGAGGAAATATGCAGGATCGGAATCGCCGTTTCGGGCAGTTTTTTCACTTCGTCCAGCGTCTTGGGGCCCGTGAAGCACTGGATGCCGATTTCCTGGGGGGCGCCGGGCTTGATGGACATGTTCTTATAGACGCCCGCAATAGCCGGGACATAATAGAAGGTATTTTCCTTTGCGTCCGGGACCTGATACGGTGAACGGAGGACATCCACCCCGCTGTCGAAAACCGGCTTGACGAAGAGCAGCGAGGCAAAATATTTGTTGGTGGTGCCGATCCAGTCGACCGGCAGTTCGGTTCCGGCAACCTTGAATTTTTCCTCTTTCATGGCCGGGTCCAGCGAAATCATGGTTTTGGAGGCGGCTCCGCAGTATTCGATCCGGTGCATGTGACTGTAAAGTTTATCTCCGGCAAGCTCTTTCATGGGGGGCAGTCCGGCGGCCCAGATTTTCAGGACCGGCAGAACCACGAGTTCCTTGCCGGGATTCTCGATCAGAATATTGCACTGGAGACTGTAGGAATCCTTCGGAAGAGTGAAGACCCGTGTCAGGATGATCTTTTCACCTTTATGTTCCAGCGTTCTGGAGAAACTGACGGCTTCCGGAAGTCTTTTGGGAGCGGATGCCGAGATTGTCCGCCAATCTTCCAGCCCCTGGATGTCAAAAGTCCTGTGCGGAGCCAGAGCCGTGTCGAAGACAATCACGTTCTTCTTGGAGGAGTCGGTATATTTTTTCAGTTCGACCTTGTCCAGGGTTCCCGTGTTGGGGTCGATCGAAAAGACAGCCAGGTTATTGGCGAGAAGAACGGGCGGGAAGTGCGTGAGGGCCGATGACGCGGGAACGGTCTTTCCCGCGGCGGGAGCCGGGGTTTTTGCTGCCGGGGTTTCGGTCCGCGGCTTCTCCGCGTCTTTCCGGGATTTCTGTTCGGCCACTTTCCGGGCGGCTTCCGCTTTGGCGGACATGGCCTGTGCGGCGGCCTGCTGTTCTTTATATTTTGCGGCTTCCTTCGCCTGATAGGACGGGTAGAAGACTCCCCATGCGACGAGGAGAAGAAGTGCAAGGCCGATTACGATCCAACTTTCTTTATCTAACTTCATCTCAGTGTAATCAACTTTCATTTTTCTGTGCGGTTTTCCGGGGAGGAACCGGGTCCCACCCGCCTCGGCAGAACGGCTGACAGCGCAGAAGCCGCCAGACGGTCAGTGCCGTACCCTTGAAGGCTCCGTGGGTCATGATCGCTTCCGCCGCATAAGCCGAACAAGTCGGGGTGAAGCGGCAGGCGCGGGGAAGCCATGGTGAAACGATTTTTTTGTATCCCCAGATCAGAAGAAGAAAAAAACCGGAAAGGGAAAAGGTGAATTTTATTTCCGGGAAATTTCCAGCAGTCCCGCCTTCTGGAACATTCCCTCCATCCGGTCCGCCACATGCTGCATTTTCGCCTGAAGAATGTCCCTTCTCGGAATGAAGATGATCTGACATGGCGCCAACTTATGTTTTGTCAGGCGGAAAGCCTCCAGCAGCAGCCGTCTGGCACGATTTCTCTTGACCGCCCGTTTATCGAATTTTCTGGAACAGACAACTCCGCAACGGGCGTTCTGCAGCATTTGATCGGAATCCGGAAGGGTGTAAAGCATGACCGCAAACCGGGAAACTTCTTTCCGAGCATTCTCCCGGACGGCCGAAAACTCCGATTTCAGTTTCAAACGGTCGGTATTTTTCCGCGTCTGCTTCAATGAAATCCTTCCGCCTTGCCTGAGACTGTCTCAATCCGGATTTCCCCGGACTGTTCTCCGGAATTCCTTAGGATGCCGGCCTCAGAGAAGAGCCAGTCTTTTCCGACCTTTCTGTCTGCGGCTTTTCAGGACTCTGCGACCCCCGCTCGTGGCCATTCTGGCTCTGAAACCACACTTGCGGGCTCTCTTGATCTTTGAAGGCTGATACGTTCTTTTCATGTGTAAAGTACCCTTTCTCCGGCAGTAGAGACCCCCGGCTATCCGATTGTTCTCCGTATTTTTATTCTACAAAAAGCGAATCCATAATATAACGCGGAGCCTGCCTTTTTCAAGTTTCACAATGTCTTTTTTTGAAAAAAACCTTTTGGAGGGAGGGGGCATCAGTGGAGTTCGCCGGGACCGTTTCGATAGCCGCCGCTTCCGCCGGAGGACCAGTCCAGACAATGGTCCCGGTTCAGCGACAGGGTTTCATGTCCGATATAGTTGCCCATACTGTCATACAAATCGCGGCCGGTGGCCTCGGCGTTGAGCCATGCGACTCCCTGAGCCCTCCAGGCGGGGTCAGTAAGTCTCTTGATCAGAGAAATATAGCCGGCGTCATCGACCAGTTTGTAGTATTCCGGATCTATCGCATTTTTGACATCGTCGATGTTGTCGACGGTTCCGAGTGCCGGAAGATATTTGGTCAGATAGATGATCCACGCGCGGTCTTCCATGGAGAGGCCGTAGGACCTTTCCAGTGCGACCGGGATCAAGGCGACCTTGTCGAAGACCGGCAGGACGAGTCTGGCTGCGAACGGGAAATGCACCTTGCCATCCGTGGCTTTCAGGGAGCCGTAGGCTTTTGCCGTTGCGTTGAAACGGATATTCCTGTTCGAGAGCCACATCAGTTTGCTGGAGTCGGCGCTGTTGGCGAAGGTGTTGATGGTTCTGCCTATGCTGGAGCTTCCGCCGATTCCCTTGAATCCGCTGAAAAGGTTGTAGCGGCTGGAAAGGGTTTTATTGGGGACCCGCACGGAAAAGTAGGACAATGCGCCGGAATAGTAATCGGCGCCCTCGCGGAAGGAACTGCGCAGATATTTGCTCCAGTCGTCCTTGCTGATGTTGGAGTTGTCGTAAGAGGCCCAGTTGTCGTCGAAAACCGCCCAGGTGATGCTGGGGAGGGGATTGAACTTCATGTCGGCATCGGACCAGTTGACGGAGCCGCTGGAGGTGACGGGGTCCAGAGAATTGTAAAGGGTGCCCAGTTTGACGATTTGATCGGAACGTCCCTCCTTGCGCTGGATCGCATCGTCAAGGTATCCGGCCTGGTCGGCGAAATCGTAGACCTGCTGGTCGGTGGTGTAGGTTGTATGGAGGGGAAGAATTTCCGAGCCGCCGAGGAACTTCTTGTTGGCGTCGACCTTGATGTTGCCCCACCATTTTCCGGAATAATCCGCCTCGAGAAGCGCCTGGAGGAGACACCAGTCGTTGGCGGCGATGGCATCCAGGACCGTTGCAAGCTGAAGGTATGCAACGAAATTCGGATTGGTGGGCGGATCGGTGTACAGACGGGGCATTCCGATGTATTCGACGCTGGTACCGACCGCGACCCCTGTGGCGGAATTCGGGTCGAGGCTCCCGACGATTTCCTGGATCATGGCGGCATATGGAAGACGCCATTCATAGCCGTAATAATTCTGCGGCGCGAGATCTTCGTTCCCGTAGATGTCCATGTCGTTGATGTTGTTATAGAGATCGATCATGAAGCGGTTGCAGTCTTCGTTGTGCGGAATTCCGTTGTTCTTGGCGGCCTGCTGCGCCGCACCGAAACCGATCAGGGGACCGACAAACGCGATGCGCACCTGCATTTCAGTGAGCATGTCGGCGGCGGTTTTCAGCTGGGCCAGCTCCCGCCGGGCGGCGGCGATGGAGGCGGCCAGAACGGCGGGATCGCTGGAAGGCGTGATCTGCATGAAGTTGTCATTGGTGCGGCCGATTCCGTAAATGGAGTCGCTGACAAGGACGTCGCAGGCTTTGACCAGGTTCAGTTCCCCGATGAGGTTCAGGGAATTTTTCTGCCAGGAGGCGCCGGTCAGTGCGGCGGCGTCGATTCCGCTCATGACCTTGACTTTGCCGCGCATGATCCGCTGAACGTCGAAGAAGATCAGAATTGCGGCGGTCAGGATCACGATGGCGACGACGGCAAGAAGAAGGACCTGTCCCCGTTCATTGCGTTTTTTGCGGATCGTTGCCTTCATGATCAGTCTTCCAGATAAACCTGGGCCTGATCGCTCAGGGAAGCGGTGCCGGTCAGATTGATGCCGTCCCCGAAGAAGAGGCGTTTCGTGTAGGTGTCAGGAAAGGCATAGTTGGTGAAGGTGCCTGTAACATTGACCATGTTCATGCTGCTGGATATCCCGCAGTTCAGCGTGGTGTTCACCTGTCGGTTCTGGTCGGCGCTCCGGCCGAACCAGTATTCATATTCAATCCACCGGGAACCGACCATATACCGGCTGATGAGGAGCATCTCGGTGGAAATCTGGCTGGAGGAATATCTGTCCGAAAATGAGTCGGAAACACCGGAGGAGTTCAATTGCGGTTCCACGAGGAGACCGGATGCGCCGATGGCGTTGACACGGAGTTCCCGGTCGGTCAGGTAATCCCTGAAACCCACGGCGCGGGACCGTGCCCCGCGAAGCGCGGAATAGTCGGTGTAAAGTTGTCCGGTGAAGAAATAAAATACCTGAAGCATCCCGAAAAGGACCAGAAAGATGACGAACATGGACAACAGCGCCTCAACCATTGCCGCGCCGCGTTCATGACGCCGGACCCTGCGGGGTATGACGGGCATTGTGCACCTCCTGGAAGACAGGCTTTTCCCGGGACTCGTCCTTGGAAACAAAAGGAAATCAGTCCAGGCTGATGCCGTCTTTGTCCATGTTCTTGAGGACATCGGTAGACTTGGTGTCGACCGCGGAGGCCGCGTTGTTGTCGCCGAAAGTGGAGGCGACGCCGGCGATGATGGTGCGGATGCGGTCGCTGAAGAGTCCCATGACCGTGAGCGCGGCTACCGCGACAATCACGATGATGATGATATACTCAACAATCGCCTGCCCGGTTCTTTTTGTTCTTCTGATTTTCATGTTCAACTCCTTTTCGGTTGAATTTACAGTGTGCCATTCATAATACTTTCCATCTGGGAACGACTCGGGGGACTCGGTTCCCAGGACACTAACCCGATCAGCCTTGCCCCATACTGGGAAAAGGCAGCCATCAGAACAAAAAACATGACCGTGAACAAGGCGAAAATCACCAGCATGAAAGCATATTCCGCAAGCACCTGTCCTTTTTTTCCGTGTGGTTTGCTTACCGCTTTCATGGAAAGCCTCCGCGTTACAAGGGAAGATTCTTGCGTCCCTTCCGCCGGGCGACGACTTCATTCCGATCATTCAAGACAACAATATCCGGCAAATGTTCCCTGGCTTCCTCGGGTGTCATCAGGGCGAAGGACATGATAGTCACGATGTCGCCCGGAGTTCCCTTGTGGGCCGCCGCGCCGTTCAGGCGGAAAACGCCCGATCCGCGATCCCCGGGGATGGCATAGGTTTCCAGCCGTTCTCCGTTGGTGGCGTTTACTACCAGAATCTTCTCATAGGGAAGCATTCCGCATTTTTCCAGATACTCGATATCGATTTCCAGACTGCCTTCATAATCCAGGTCGCAATGGGTCAGACGGGCTCTGTGAATCTTGCTTTTCACGATTTCAATCAACATTTTTCTTTACACAGCTCCAAAAGTTCACGTCATTAAGTTATACCGTCAAGTCAAATTAAGCAAATCTTTTTTCTTACAAAGTTGAAAAAATCCTTTTCCGTAATCAGCGGGCTGCGGCCTTGCTTTCATGCCCTTTTTTTACGGAAAATCTTTTCCCGGAAAACTCCCCCCCGAATGGATTTGAAAAATGAATCATACAGCATTATGTTATGCCGACGGTGAACCCGCTGGGAGGAAATGTGAAAAACTGGAAACTGTTCCGGTATCAGATGTACGATAAGTTAGGAACCTGGGGCGGACATCTTCTGTTTGCCTCCTGCGCGGCAGGTTCAGTGTTCGTTTCATGTCTGACGTTTAAGTCCGGGAATATCTTCTTTGTCTTCGTAACAGCCGCCTGCGGACTGGTCACCGGATTGGTGTTCATCCGCGTCTACCTCCCCGGAATCGCCGAAAATATGGCCTTCGGACTTCTCTTTCCCCGGAAATATTTGAAGGAAGCCCCTCTGATTCTTTCCCCGATCCACGGCCTGATCACCAACGGCCGTTACGAAGAGGCGGAAATGAAACTGCTGGAACTTCAGTCGCAGTATCCCGCCGATTCGGAAATCGTTTCCATTCTGGTGGACCTCTATGCGGACAAATATCCGTCGCCGGACGCCCTTGCCGCCATCGCGGAATGTTATCTGCTCCAGAATCCTCCCCGCAGAGACGACCGGCATGTCTTCATCATGATGCGTTACGCGGATTGCATCATGGCCTCCGGCGACCCTGAAAAACTGGGCAGGCTGGCCGCTTTCCTGAAGCGGGAACTGAAAAAACGAAGCCATCTGACGCCTTCCGAAAAAAAGGCGGTTCAGAAGCGTTTGAATACGATTGAGAACCTGCTTCAGGATAAAAACGGAGGATGACATGTATGAACAGATTCATGCCCTTTTGAAGAAAGCGCTGTCGCCGGGCGTTTCCGATTTGTTTATCGGAGCCGCCAAACCTCCGGCTTTCCGGATCAAAGGCAAGGTGATTCTGGAGGAAGGCGTCCCCCCGTTTTCCGCTGTCGCCATCGATGAGTTCCGGCGTCAGGCGGCGGGCGACAAAGGCGAGGAGGCCTACCAGAAGAACGGCACCTACGACGTTTCCTTCTCCTTTTCCCACAAGGAACGTTTTCGTATCAACTTCTACACGACCATCAGCGGTCCGGCCATGGCGGTCCGTCCGATTCTGTCCGGCAACGATCTGGACATGGAGCAGCTGAACCTTCCGCCGGTCCTGAAGAACCTCTGCGATTCCCCGCGCGGACTGATTCTGGTGGCAGGTTCCACCGGAAGCGGCAAATCCACCACGCTCGGCGCAATGATCAACCGGATCAACCATCTTTACGAAAAGCATATCCTTACGATCGAAGATCCGATCGAATACCTCCATGACAATGAGAAATGCCTGGTTTCCCAGCGTGAAATCAACTCCAATGCAATGTCCTTTGTCGATGCCCTCCGCAGCGCCCTCCGCGAGAATCCGGACGTGATCGTAATCGGGGAAATGCGCGACACTGAAACCATGCAGGTCGCCATCAACGCCGCCCTTACCGGACATCTGGTCATCAGTACGGTTCATACCGCCGATACGATCCAGTCGGTGGAGCGCATCATCAACATGTTCCCCGAACACCTGCGGGAACAGGTCGCCATCGACCTCGGCATGGCGCTGGTGGCCACCCTTGCCCAGCGTCTGGTCCCCATGAAGGAGGAGACCCGGATGATTCCGGCCTTCGAAATCCTCCTCGGAACCCCGACCGTGAAAAAATCCATCGGCGACCGCGACTACGATGCGTTGGAGGATGCCATCAAACGGGGATCGGAAAGCGGCATGATCACGTTCAACCGCGCCATCTTCCAGCTTTACAAGCAGGGGACCATCTCCCTGGAGGACGCTCTCCATACCGTGGATAATCCCGATGAATTCAATCTGCTGGTGAAAGGCATGGAGAGCGGCGTGGATGCATTCCGCAATCAGTATGGAAACGGATTCGATGCCGATGACGGCACCTTTGTCGACATGCGCACTCTTTTGCGGATCGCGGTCTCCACCGGCGCCAGCGACCTCCATCTCACCAACATTTCACCGCCCATCCTGCGGATCAACGGCATTCTGCGTCCGGTGGATCTTCCCATCCTCAGCAGCATCGATATCCAGCGTCTGCTTTACAGCGTGATTTCCCCGCGTCAGCGGATCGAACTGGAGGAACAGAGGGAACTGGACTTCGCCCTCGCCGTCTCGCTGGAATCGGCCGCTGCCAAGTTCACACGCTTCCGGATCAACGCCTTTTACCAGCGCGGCACTCTGGGAGTGGTCGCCCGTGTGGTCAATTCCGTGATCCCGACCCCCGAAGAACTGACCCTTCCGGTTCCCCTCCTTGCCCTGCTGGAAAAACATCAGGGACTGATCCTCATTACGGGGCCGACGGGAAGCGGCAAGTCCACCACGCTGGCCTGTCTGCTGAACATCATCAACAACTCCCGCAATGACAAGATCATCACGATCGAGGACCCGATCGAGTATGTCCACGACAATCATTGCTCCATCGTGGAACAGCGTGAACTCCATTCCGATACCCTGAGTTTCGCCTCCGCCCTGAAATACGCCCTCCGCGAAGACCCCGACGTCATCATGGTCGGGGAAATGCGCGATGTCGAGACCATTGCGGCCGCCCTGACCGCCGCGGAAACCGGACACCTCGTTTTCGCCACGATCCACACCAACAGCGCCCCCCAGACCATCGACCGTATCGTGGACTCCTTCCCGAGCTATCAGCAGAACCAGATCCGCCTCCAGCTGGCCAGCGTCCTTCTGGGAGTCATTTCCCAGCGACTCATCCCGAAAATCGACAATTCCGGCCGCGCCGCCGCGTTCGAGGTCATGATCGGAACTCCTCCGGTCCAGTCCCTGATCCGCGACGGAAAGACTTTCCAGCTGCAGTCCGTCATCGAGACCAGTTTCAAGGACGGCATGATCACGCTGGAGAAGTCCCTCACGAATCTCTACAACGCCGGAGTGGTTTCCCTCGAAGCCACCAAGGTCTACCATGCGGATTACAAACAGACCAAGGAATTTTGAAGTTCGCCGGGCTCGTTATCAGTATTTGCTCCAGTCCGGTTTTTCGGAAAAGATGCCGAAGATGACCTTTTCGTCGAATTTCGGCGTCCGGTCGTAGCAGTAGACTCCGTTCTGCTCCTGTTCAACGTCCGTGAGCTGGGTATAACAGTACCCGGCGATCCGGGGATGATGCACAATCGTTTCGGTGACGCCGCGGATCCGTTCGAGTGCCTCCTTCATCCCCGCGGGCGCGTTTCCATATCCCCATGAGTTGTCGGCATACGCGCTCCTGCCTTCCGGGATGTATTTGACGCCTCCGTATTCATCCACCAGATACGGCTGGTGCGCATAGGCGTCCTTTTCCTTGTCCGAGTGATTCATGAATACCGGTTCGGTGTTCAGCTGTTTCAGCAGTTCCTCCGGCGACTGTGTATAATTGTGAACTGTCCAGAGGTCGGTCTTCGCATGAACGTAGCCGCTGCTGTCGTTGACCGGACGGGACGGGTCGAGGCTTTTCGT
>CAYWZD010000132.1:0-9273 GCA_964462755.1 uncultured Victivallales bacterium
CGTTTTTATCCCCATGACGCAAAAGGAGGCGCAGGTCTTCCCGGAGGGAAAACGGGCGGAGGAAGTGACGGGAATCCTTGCGTATGTTGCCGCAAAAAGCAGAACGATTCCGCCACCGTCCGGGACACCGGACCAGATCCGGACCAGGTTCCGGAAATGCATCCGTTACCGGAATCCCCGAACCGTCCATCTTTGCAATCTCGGGAAGAAGGGCGATTGGACACGCTTTACCGCGGAAGACGAATCGGGCGCACTCACGCCGATGCTTGTCCGGGAAAGCCGGAACGGCGCATGGCGGATTCTGGCTTCTCCATACGGTAAAAAAGAACTCGAAAACACTTTTCTGCTGTCCGATGCGCTGTCCTCGTCTGATGGAATACTTCTCTTCGATCCGCATGCTTCCGGCGAGCGTGGAAAAGAATACGGCAATCCCACGAAATGGAATTTTCATGATACCGCGCGATCCTGTTTCTGGCTCGGGCAAACGCTGTTCGGGGAATGGGTCATGGACTATGTACGGATGGAAAAAGCCGCACGGAAATATTTTCATGCAGGTCAAATTCATTTCGGAGGAAACCGCGATTGCGCGCCCGCCGCTCTGCTGGCCGCCGCGATTTCCGGACAGATCGGACAAGTGACTCTTGAAAATTCCCAAGGTTCGTTCAATTGGTCGGGATGCATCCCGAACGATGCTTTCCTCAGCGTAGTCCTGAGCGTTCCCGGAATCTTCCGCTGCGGGGATCTCGCGGATATTGCGGCGCTCTCCGGAGCCCGGTTGAATTTTCACAACCCGCGCCATCCGGACGGCACGCTTCTTTCCCCGAAAGAGCAAAAAACGTTTGCTTTGCTCTGTCTCAAAAAAGCCGGACTCTACGGAGAAAAAATTCAGATTGTTTTTTCGACCGATTCAACGAATTCACAGAAAGATTGAACCATGACAACTTCCTCTCAGAAACCGTTCGACATCCGCGGCTTCAACTTGTGCGAAAGCATCCTCCGGCATTCCCCGGAACAGCTGACGCGCTTCATCCGCCGGATGAAAAAACTGCACCTCAACACCCTCATCGTTCACTACGACTACGGCTGGAAACGCTATCGCGACCTCATCCTCAGGGAATGTGCGGACGCCGGAGTGGAGATCACCATGATGACCTTCGGTCCGCGCACGTTTTTCAGCTATTCGGAAGCAAAGCCAGAATGGTTTGCGAAGGATGAAAACGGGCATTCCTTCACCAGTGAACCGGAATGCGAAACCCAGCCTTGCCGCTTCCAGCCGGAAGGGTGCGAAGCATACTATCACGGAGCCGTCCGATGGCTGAAATCCCTCCCGCCGGAAATCAAACGGGTTCACATGCGCGCGGGCGACGGTCTGATGTTCTGCCGGTGCGAAAAATGCCGGAAGCTCCCCGATCATGAAAAGTGGCAGCCGTTTGTGGAACTCTTCACGAAAGCCGTGCTGGAAAACCGTCCGGACCTCGAATTCGAAACGGACATCTATGTCAAACGTTACAATCTGCCGGAAAACCGTCAGGCGCACATTGCCATGAACCGGATCATGTATGACACCTTTTTCCGGCACCCGCATTTTCCGATCGGTTCGGAACTGGACACGATCGGCAAGGAATGTCTCGTTCACGCCGCCACGGAAAAAAATCCGGACTCCCCCACGCCCAACAGTTACCATTGGAAACGGATCAAGGAATGGGCACAGCTCTGTCCGGGACGGGTCTACATTCACGACAACGCCATGGCACAGGGATTATTCGGAACCTTCCAGCACAATACCGGAGCCTATCTTCAGGACCAGGAACTCTATCGCGGGATCGGAATCCGCGGGATCTGCTACGAAGCCTACGAACCCGGATACGTCTTTTTCGAGAAACATTTTGAAACGCTCTTCCGAGACATGGAAGCGCCCGGTTCCGTCGGGAACTATCAGCCCACCGAACTCGAAAAAAACCTCGACATGGAATTCGACATGCCGCTTTTCTGTACGAAACCGGACTTCCCCATCGAGAAATACATTCAGGACCCCGTCCGGTTGCGGCAGGCAAACTTCTACCGGGATTTCCATTGCAATTTCAACCCGGAAGTTTTCCGGAACTACCTGAATTTTGCGTTCGAACATGCAGACATCATGGACCCGTTGATGATCGGATTCGGCATGGCACAGAACGGACTCCATTATGGGAAACTCCGGTTCGAATCGCTTTCCGGGGAAGCCAAACACCTCATCAGCCACAGGAAACTCTGGGACTTCATGGAAAAAATCCCCCTGACGGAGGCTCCGATTGCAGAGACCCGGAAACTGCTGGAAGAACTCCGGGACAAGGTCCGATAGTTTCGAATCCTCCTTTGAAAAAGGGAATTTTCCGCCACAGCTTCTTGACTTTGACTTGAAGCGGGTTCATATTGAATGCAATCTGAAAATGTCTTTCGGAAAGAACCCTGCATCAAAGGAGGTCATTATGAAGAAGTGGATCGTTGCCGTTTGTCTGGTTCTGTTTGTATCCGGAGCCATTCCGCTGTATGCCCATTGCCAGATTCCATGCGGCATCTATGACGATGCACTCCGGACCGTCATGATCCTGGAAGATCTGGAGACGATCGACAAGAGCATCGCCGCCATTCAGAAGCTTTCCGCCGAAAAAACCATCAACTATAACCAGTTGGTCCGCTGGATCGAAAACAAGGATACGCACGCCCAGAAAATTCAGACAGTTGTAACAGATTATTTCATGATGCAGCGGATCGTGCCCATCAAGGAAGGCACGCAGGGATACGCAACCTACCTGATGCAGATCACCCTTCTTCATCAGATGCTGGTGGACGCGATGAAGGTCAAGCAGAATCCGGACCCGGCGATCACGGCCCGGATGAGGGAAACATGGAAGGCCTTCCAGAAGGTTTATCCGCCCGCGGCTCCCACACCGCACCAGCACTGAAATTACCGTAAAAGAGACGGGGCGGAGGAACTCATTCCTCTTGCGCCCGTCTCTTTTTTTCTCTCGAATCCGACTACTTTTTCTCCACAAGAAAACCGTAGGTCTGCCCGGATTCCGCATTCCATGTCTGGCCGGAAACAAATGTTCCCTTCAGCGGACCGGCGATCGCCCGCATCCGTGTGTCCGGAGGCAGAATGATGGATTTTTCCCCGCCCGTTTTCGCATGGAGAAACACCACGTCGTTGCCGATATGCATCGGGTCTCCGCAGACCGTGTTATAAATATGAACTCCGGCACGGGCCACGATCCTCCGGAGTACCAGAGGCGGCAGATACATCAGCGTGCTGAAATAATGACGGGCTCCGTTCTTTTCCCATGAGACCAGCGCGGGCGCGCCGTCCGACATACTGCCGATCACTTCGCTGAATCCGTTCTGCGGGAAGAACCACGGGCCGGAAATATTCGGATTGACGGCAGACTTCACGCCCCAGCCTTCTTTCAACGCGATGGCGGGCGCCATGTTTCTCACTTCCATTTTCATCCCGATTCCCAGGAGGTTTTCGATGTTGGCTGCGGAGGGGCCGTTTTCCGGGAAAAACACACCCGGCGCATACAACCACAAGACCGTCGCCTTTTCCTTCCCGAAGCGTTCCATCAGCTGTTTGCGTTCAGGAGCGGTGAGCATCAGAAGATTGGTTATGATATAAAACTTCTGCGGAGGAACCAATCCTTTCTGAAGAATATCCGCCAGCAGTACGTGCCGGAAGGGAACGGCCGTCTCATTGAACCGCCGCGCCAGCTCTCCGATCAAGGCCAGATGCGCACCGTCACCCGCGTTATGCTTTGTGTAATAAGAGCTCTTCGTATCGCTGACGATGCAGACCTCAGCGGGCGTCGTCCCTTGAACGGGCGGCAGGTTGCGATACGTTTTCTGCTGTTCGGCCAGAAGGTCGATAATCACCTTCTCGCGGAACCAGCTTTCATACATTTCCATCCAGTGGGTGCCAAGCCCACGGGCCAGCGCCATGCCGAAGGCGCGATTGATGCCGCTGACACTCTGTTCGACGGTATTGAGCTTGCCGTTCCTCGACTCATACTGGCTGTTCTCACTGAAAGTGCGGATGTCCTGTTCCACGATCACGAGTTTTCCGTGAAGGGTAAAAGATTCAGCCGCCTGCATCGGACTGTCGTTCATCCCCATGAACCGCCATGTATAGAAGGAGGGACCCCAGACCATGTCCACGTAACGCGAACGCGCGACAGCCTCGATGCCGAGGTGCCCGACGGACTGGAGACGGTTGTATATGTTGCTGAAGGCGATCAGATAACCATAGTATGCACCGGTCAGCCATTTGCCGTCCGTTTCATCCTTGACCACTTTGCAGAGCGCGATAATGGCTTCGGAAACGGCACGGTTGCGAAATTCGAACCAGTCGATTTTCGGCATATCCTTCGAGGGGTCCAGCAGGGAAAGAATGGTCCCGGTGTCCTGTTCCACGGGAGTCGGCATGGTGATCGTTTCGAAGGTCAGCCCAGGACGGTTCCATGCCTTTGCAAGGGCGGCGTCCGTTTTATATTTCTCGCGCAGATAACTCCGGAACGTGGCGAAATCCGCTTTGGAAAAACCGCTCCGGGCCGGCTGGTTGAGGGCGTCCGCATAACTCCAGAACCATTCGGAATTCCACCCCTCGGAAATGCCCATTCCGAACACTTTTTCCGAATAAGGAGAGTCCTTGAGATGGCGGATCAGCGCCTTGATCCCGACGGCGGCGTCCCTCAGATACTTTTTGGAGGCCAGCGCCTGACGATCCTTCTGCGGATGGATCGGACGATTCCCGAAGTAGGCGGTCACATCATCCGGGTTCTCCTTCATCCACCATTGCGGCATTCCGCACTTCACGATCAGAATGGCCTTGAGCTCCGGCGCATTCAGGGAAAGCACTTCCAGCCCGCGGTCCAGACCGGAAAAGTCGAATGTATCTTCCGCAGTCCAGAAGTCATCCAGATCCACGCTGAAACGAATCACCTGAGAACCGGCCGATGCCGCGTTGCGGACCAGAAAATCGCGGTCCGCCGGATTCGTGCGGAATGTTCCGGGCAGATCATAGTAAAATGGAGAGTAACGTTGACCGTCGATCACAAACCATGCGCGTTTTCCGGCCCCTTCGATCCGGGCGGAAACCAGATGCCCCGCAGTCTTCTTTCCCATACGGAGAGTTCCCGCGGAAGCGTGATTCTTCACCCGGATGAAGTCTGCGTCCAGATACGCTTTCGCACCCGGAACAAATTCTTCCGGCAAGCAGTATTTCACGGTAACGGTGCTCCCTGCTTTCCAGTCCGCCGTGGAGGGTTCGATCATTCCCTGAATGCGTTTCTCGACACCGTTCCCGGAAACGACCCTGAAGTAAAGTTTATCCGTCTTTACGGCCGGAGCCTTGAGCACCCGCGCGGTGAAATTTTCGAGCCCGGACTTCAGTATTTCAATCTCGCCGACGGGTCCGACATATGCATAATTCAAACGGGTGCCCCATGGCGCGACAGGCGGTTTCCCCAGCAGCATGACCGGAGTCGCAATCTTGCCGGGAAGTTTTTCTCCGCCGACATGACACAGCCATTTTTCATCGCTTGGGAAGTAGAGAGCCTTGCCATCCGCCGACAGATACAGTTCGCAGATCAATCCGCCCCATGCCTGGAAATTGAACACCCGTACGACAATTGAGTTTTCGCCTTTCTTCAGTTCACGGGTCACATCGAAACGGCCGGGTTTGGACCAGTCATTTACGCCGCCGATCCGTTTTCCATTCACGAAAAGTTCGAAAGAATCATCTCCGGACGCGACAAAGAACGCTTCTTCCGGTGCGTTTTCCAGCTGAATTTTACGCTCAAACCAGACATTCGTATTGTCCGGACCGAACCCGTTCTGGCTCCAGATCCAGCTTCCGCGCCAGTAGGCCGGAGGAGAATCCAGATGCGACAGATTTTTCAATTGGAGGAACGGATATCCCTGCGCCTTCCCGTTGACTTTCAGAAGAGCCGTCACGGTCATTTCAGGCGCAGTAATTTCCGCTGATTTTTTCCCAACATCCAGCGAACGGGTTTCCAGAATGCCGCCATTCCTGTCCAGAAAACGGATTTCAAGCCCGGGATTCTTTCCATCCTTCCAGCCGAAAAGATATTCCCCGCGAGGCCGGATCAAATCCAGTTTGAGTGTCTTTCCGGCAGACGCTTCTTCCGCAAAAGGGATAAGGTTCATCTCCGGCAGGGCATCCAGTCCGGAAAGGGCAATACGACAGCCTTTGGCAACCCATGTCAGCGAAATCTGCGTAATGACGCCTTTCCATGCGGGATCTTCACTCACAGGAAAAATCAGATCATGCCATTCGCCGTCCGGAAAGGAAGACGCCCCGAGGGAAGAGGCAAATTCCTTTCCTTTATAAACCGATTTGAAATCGAGCCGGAGATATCCGCCTTCGTCCGAGGCTTTGAAGCGCGACTGCACCATTTTCACGTCCGCCGCATTCCAATCCAGATTCCGGCAGATGAATCCGCTCCAGGCGCCTCCTTCGAACTCGGGATATGCCGCGGCATCGATTGTTTTCAACGTCCCGAACGGACGCCAGCATTTTTTCAGTTCACGGCCTCTGAAAGAGTGCTGCGTCACCTTTTTTGCGGCGGTCAACGACTTCATTTTCGCCTCGGAAATCTCTTTCACAATCAGCTTTCCGATCCAGACCTTTCCTTCCCCTTTGACGATCAGGTGCGGACGGAGAAGCTTTTCATCCGGGCGGGCCGTAAACACATAGGAAAGAAGTTCCATTTTCCCTGTTTCCTCCTCGGATTGGACGGTCGGATACGGCGTCCGCTTTCCTCCGGGCATGGAGATCATCATGGTCGCACTCACACCGGGCGAGAGCTTCCGTATTTCCATCCGGACCAGATAATGAGTTCCCGGAACAATTGAAAAGTCCTTTTCGGGCACAAACGCCAGATAGCCTTGTTCACCGGTTTTCTGAATCTCCCAAGCACTTTCATTGCGGGTCATGGTTCCGGCGGAACCTTCGATTTTGCGCAGTGCCCATTCCACGGAAGGACGTTCCAGCAGATTTTCCGGAAGGACCGTTTCTTCAATGGCAATGGAACGGACAACCGCCTTCCCCTGCCCTTTCAGACAGAAGTGAATGCGAACATTGCTTTCGCCTTCAAGCGCTGTAAAATCCAGCAGGATTTTCCCGAAAGTGTTCAGGAAACTCTTCGGAGCACTGACAGGAAACGGCGCACGCGGTTTTGCCGCGCCGGACATGGAAAGCATCAAATAAGCCTGGAGTCCGATGTCCGATGTTTTGAAGTCGGCAGAAACCGTATAGGTCTTTCCCGGAACGATCGCGGGTTCGTTCTTGCCGCAGTAGAAGAAAGCCACGCCTTTGTCGTTGGTCTTGTCGAGTTCATAACTGCCGTCCGACAGCTTCGTCATAGTTCCCGTCGCACCTTCGACCGGAAGGAAGCTCCACTGTTTTGCGGAAAGGAGTTCCCCGGCGGAGGTCGAACAAAGCGCCCCGGCGGCAAAACAGGCTGTCATCCATTGGATCAATTTCATCGTATAGTTCCTTATTTCTGTCGTATTTTGTTCAGTCCGTGATATTGCCGCGCTTCATGTGGTCACGCTTCATGTAACTGTCCTTCGTGTAACTTTCCAGATACCGTACCGGGGAAGCATGTCCATCCACCCACAGCACATTTCCGGAACCGTTGTGACGGCTGAGAGTGTGACCGTTCATGCCGTCCAGCAGAAAGTAAGGGGACTTTTCCTGCGCCGCCATCTTCGATTCACCAAGGAAAAGTTTCGAGGCGGGATTCTTCACTTTTTCGGGACGTCCGGGCATGACATCGGCCAGCGTGGAAGGCACCTGACCTCCCCTCGCATACCAGTCGTCGGTCACGCCGATGGAGTTAATGCCGAAATGCACATACTGGAATACCCAGGCATTGGCGGGCTTGTCGAAGTTTTTCGCCCAGGCGGCACGTTGGTCGTTCACGGTCTGGGTCGAAAGAGTGTCCGGGCACTCGAAAATCTTGAAGTTCTTCAGATACCCGCCATTGGAGATCAGCCAGGACCAGCCTTGTTTCGCATCGATCCCCCCGGAAGTAGAGCAGGACGGAGGGTAATACTTTTCAGCATCCGCATACAACGTGACGGGGATATGAAGCTGTTTGATGTTGTTGAGGCACTGGATGGCCCGTGCTTTGGCGCGGGCACTGTTCAACGCCGGGAGAAGCATCCCCGCCAGAATCGCAATGATCGCAATTACGACAAGGAGCTCTATTAATGTGAATTCTTTCCGCACTTTCATTGGTTCACCTCTCTTTCGTTATCGAATGTTTTGTATTACGAACTCGTATGTTCCGTTTTCAAGACACAGAGTGAGCCTTCCGTTTTCCGGATATGAATGCGGAAGCGGAGCACTGTTCATTGTCACCGCGCCGGGATCGCCGCAGGGAAGAACGACCTTCACGCGAGTGTTCGCAGGGGCGGCAACGCGCCAAACCAGACGCTCGCCCTCGTAACGCCATGCGCTCTCCGCTCTCCCGTAAGGGGTCTGAAGGGCAGTCCTGACATGTCCGAGCCGACGGTCCGGCTCCGCGGCAAAGACGATTTCCTTCCCGCCCGGGGCTTCCTCGGCAAGATCGATCCCGCCGACCGTCGCGGCCATCCACTCGGCCACCGCGCCATAGGCGTAATGATTGAAGGAATTCATGTTGACATCTCCGAAGCCGTCTTTGATCGTATAGGAATTCCAGCGTTCCCAGATGGTCGTCGCCCCTTGATTCACGGAGAACAGCCACGACGGATATTCCTCCTGAAGCAGCAGATCGTAAGCGACATCCGTGCGGCCGCAGCGGGTCAGCGCCTTTGTCAGCCACGCGGTGCCGACAAAGCCCGTATCCAGTTTATTGCCGTTGCCGCGGATCAGGGAAACCAGGAGTTCCAGCTGTTTCTTTTTCTGTTCCCCGTTCAGAAGATTGAACTGAAGCGCCAGAACGCAGGCGGTCTGAGACTTGATCTTCAGGAGTCCGTCCGCCTCGATGAACTCGCGGCGGAAAGCCTCCGCGACCTTTTCGGAAAGAGCCTCGTAATGACAGGCCTCCTCATTCTTTCCGAGAATCGCGGCGGCCTTCCCCAGAATCCGGGCGGTATGGGCAAACATCGCCGTACCGATCAGAACTGACGGGGTCGGCACGGGAGAAAGTTCCAGCCAGTCGCCAAAAGAAGTGCACGGACGAACCAGTCCATTTGAAGTCTTTTCCTGAAAATCCACCCATTTTTTCATCG
>CAYWZD010000133.1:0-9236 GCA_964462755.1 uncultured Victivallales bacterium
TGTCGGCTTCGGACTTGACATAATAGCCGGAGCCGTTGCGGCGGACCACTTTGCCTGTATTTAAAAGCTCCTTGAACACGCGCAGCGCGGTAATCTGACTGACCCCGTATTTTTCCGTGATCTCACGCACGGAAGAAATCCGGTCGCCGGGCGCCAGCTTTCCCGACTGGATCATCCCCAGAATGTCATCGGTGATCTTCTGATACATCGTCATACTGGCATCACTCCTGTTATATTAGTGCTCCTATCTTATTTATATTATAAGTTATATTTCAGAAAAAACAAGCCCCCTCCATGGGAAAATAGAAAAAAATATCGAAAAAACTTCAGGATCGGGGACGGATTCTCAATTTTTGCGCCCATCTGACAAGACGGCGGTCAAGGGTTGGCATCAGGAACTCCAGCGGGGTCCGTTTCAGATAAACGGCAATGGCAACGCATCCCAGCAGAAACAACAGAGCCGCCAGTTTGTTTTCGATTGAGTTGAAGTCCCAGCCGAAACTCCACGCATATTCGGTTTTGTCGAATGGAAACCAATAGGGAATCGCCCACCCCTCGCCCGAACCGAGGAGGTCCATGACGAAGTGCAGATGGACCAGCCCCAGAAACAGGAAAAAGCATTTGAGTCTATGAGTGCAGAAAGCCGCCAGACCGCCCGAAAGCAAGAGGGCGAAGACAAGGTTGTGTCCGCAAATATGGTGCGTGGACCAGTATATCTGCTGTCCGAAGAAATAAGTAAGGCCGTCCAGGTCCGGCAGCGCGGCCGCCAGCATGGCGAGAAAACGTTCCTTCGGTGTGATTTCCAGACAATTCGCCGCGCACCAGCCACTCATGATATGGGTTTGTATGTGCACGCTTCTACCTCGAATGGGACTGCGCCCGGAACTGGCGCGGAGTGATTCCGGAATGTTTTTTGAACTCGTATGTGAAAAACGATGGAGAGGAATAACCGCAGGCGGCGGCGATTTCGGCAATGGAAAGCGTGCTCAATGCCAGCAGTTGTTCCGCATGTTTCAAACGAAGGGAAATCATGTATTTCACCGGCGACTGCCCGGTCTCCTTGTGAAAGGCGCGGATCAGGGAATATTTTCCCATTCCGAATTTTCCAGCCAGCGCTTCCAGGGAAATCTTTCCCCCGAGGTCATTTGCCGCTCCGCGGAGGTTCGCCTCGAAGTTGCCGGAGGCGGAACGTCCGAGGAGCAACTGCCGGATTTTATAGCACAAACGGTAAAGCTCCACGGAAAGCTCTTCCAGCGAATCACTGGAAAGGTCTTTCATGAGGAGTCCGATTTTCTGATACAGGGCCGCGATGGCAGGATCATCGTTCCGGATGAGAATGCCATGGTTGCGAACCTCGTTTCCGAAAAGGAATTCCGGAAGCGGCCCCGACCGCAGGATCATGAATTCCTTACGCATGTCCGAGTTTTTCGGGATGACGTATTCGTATTTGACGTTCGGAGGAATCAACAGAAGATCGCCCGGCGTCACCCGGAAATTCTCCCCTTCGGAGCGGACAACGGTAAAGCCTTCCGTCTGGAGCTGGAACACCCATGTGTTCGATGCGATGGGAAAACGGCCGCCTCGCTTGAAAAAGGAATACCCGTAGGAAGCGATGTCCAGAAACGCCGAGGGCGACGCGGACGGAAACGCCGTCATGACGACCTGTTCCGAATGGAACTCGCCCGTATTGAACACTTTTCGCGTGAATCTGATATTATTCTTTTTCATGGGTTCAAATAAAATGGAAATAAATGCAAATATATTGATAGTGAAACATATTGCATTTTCAGGAAAAATCAACTATCTTTATCAGGAAAAACAGGAGAAATACAATGAGACTGCGCTTTCTTGTGATCGGTTTCGGATTCATGGGGCAGACCCATGCAGGGAATCTGCTGAAGAATCCGCGTGCCGAACTGGTCGGCATTGTCGATCCCTGTTCTCCGTTTGAACGGCTGACCTCCGTCAGAGGGAACAAGGATACAGTTCACCTCACTCCGAAAGATATCCGGAACGTTCCGCATTATCCATTGATGGAAAAGGCCCTTGCGGAATCCGGAGCCGACGCCGCAATCATCGCCCTTCCGACGAAACTTCACTACGATGCGGTCGTCCGGAGTCTGGAACATGGATATCATGTGCTGGTCGAGAAACCTTTCTCCACGCAGGTGGAAGAATGCACGAAGATGTGCGCCCTTGCCAAAGAAAAGAAAAAAGTGCTTTCCGTTGGATATGTCGTCCGGGAGATGAAGGAGTATCAGCGTCTCCGTGAAACCGTCCGCAGCAAACGTCTCGGCAAACTGACTTTCCTTTCCTTGAGCCGTATCACCGGCGTTCCCGCGTGGGGAAACTGGCGCGATCCGGAATTCATCAAAGCCTCGGGCGGTGCGCTGTTCGACCTGGTTTCCCACGATCTTGATTTTGCCCGTTATTGTCTGGGCGAACCCGAGGCAATCCTGGCCGATCCGGTTCTCTGCCGCGAGTTTCATGGCAATATGGTTCAGGCGGTACTGCGGTATCCGGGATGGGATGTCAAGGTGGAAGGCGGGTTTGTTTCTCCGTCGACCTTCCCGTTCCGGAGAAACTACACGGCTTATTTCGAGGAGGGAACACTTCTCAGCGACACACCGGGCGATTACCGGGAGATTACGAAGGAAGGAATCCGTACGGAATTTTTCGCGGATGACAACCCTTATTATACGGAGGTGGACCGCTTTATTTCGGCGGTCCTGACAGGAGACGTTTCCGGCATTTGCACCGGGGAAGACGCCTGCCGCTCCATTCAATGCTGCCACCGGATCGCCGGACAGCTGCAATAACACCTAAAGACAGGAAAAAAAATGAGACTTTGCATGATGTCCTGCATGCTGGGCAGTCTGCCCCCGCAGGAAATTGTTCGTGCCGCCGTGGACTGCGGAATGGAAGCCATCGACTGGATTGCGCTCCATCAGACCGATCCGGCAGTCCTGAAAAAAATCTCGGAGGATGCCGGGCTCCGGATCGCCGCTCATACCATGATCAAAACCAAGTTCATCGAGCGCAAGCCGGACTATATGGACGACTTCAAACAGTCGTTGGAAGACGCCGTGACGATGGGCGCCCCGATCCTGATGCTGCCTCCTTTTGCCCGTCAGAACCAGACCTCTCTGGAAGATGACAGGAAAGCGTGGATCGAGTATTACGCGCAGGCCCTGCCCCTTGCCCGGAAGGCGGGGATCACACTCACACTGGAAAGCACCGGCATGAAACAGAGCCCGATCGTCACCGCGGACGAAGTGATGGAGGTTCTCCGCGCCGTGCCCGGCCTCAAAGTCACGTACGATCACGGAAATGTCGCCACCGCGGACGATCCCGTCGCCGCGTATCTCCGCCAGAAGGATCAGGTCGTCCACTTCCACCTCAAGGATTGGAAAATCGCCGACGCCCCCTTCCCCGGCGGCGATCTCAAGCGTTGCGGAAAATACTACGCAAACGCCATGATCGGTGAAGGCGATCTCGACCTCAAGGGATTCTGGGACAAAGTCGATGAGAAAAAACGCGGTCTTTTCGTCAATCTGGAAACGCTCGACTTTTCCGGAAAACTTTCCAAGGTGGAGTCGCTGAAAAAAGTATCGGATTATCTGCGTAACTGGTAAAAAACATTTCAAATTCAGGAGAGAAAAATGCCCCTTGCGAAAAGCCCCATGGAACTCGGCGTTCTCGCCATGCTTCGGAAAAACGACAACCCGTTCGAGATCATCGCCCAATATGGCGTCAAGACCGCCCAGGTGCAGAACTGGGACATGTCCAATCTCACGGAATCCTTTGCGGAAAAAGTCAAGACCGACATGAAAAACGCCGGAGTCCGTCTGGCCGCTTTCTGGGCCGGATACACCGGACGGATCGTCTGGAATTCCGCCGACGGCCCCGCCACCTGCGGACTGGTCCCGCCGGACTTGCGCGCCCGCCGGGTCGACGAGCTCAAAAAAGCCGCCGACTTCGCGAAAATACTCGGTTCTCCCGCGATCATTACCCACTGCGGGTTCATCCCGGAAAATCCGCGTGATCCGCTGTATACGGAAACCCTGAATGCGATTTACGATGTGGCACGGCACTGTATGGAAATCGGAATCGATTTCTGGTTCGAGGCCGGACAGGAAACTCCGCTGACGCTCCTGCGTACCATCGAGGATCTCCAACTCCCGAATCTGGGCGTCAATCTGGACACCGCCAACCTGATTCTCTACGGGCGCGGCAACCCGGTGGACGCTCTGGAAGTCTTCGGGAAATATGTCCGGAACCTTCATGTCAAGGACGGCCTGTTCCCGGTCAACGGCTATTGTCTCGGAAAAGAAGTTCCCGTGGGAGAGGGCAAGGCCGACTTTGAAAAGATCATTCCGAAACTTTACGAACTCGGGTTCACCGGAGAGCTGGTCATCGAACGCGAAATCAGCGGTCCGCAGCAGGCGAAGGACATCATGAAGGCAATCCGGTATATTCGTACGCTCGTCAAAAAATACAAAAAGTAATTCCTTCCTGTAAAATCGGTTTCACGCATCCGCCGCCTCCGAAAAGGAATTCAAGTTCTGAAAAAGAGATTGAATTCTCCGGTTCGGAGGCTATATTCTGCTCCGGAAAGAACAGGGAGCAAGCCGTATGTCGAAGGAACTGAATGATAAATATGAATTCCGCCATGCCGTCAGGGAGGACGCCGATACGATTTTCGCCCTCTACAAGTCTCTGGTCGGAACTCCGTTTTGCGCATGGGATGAAAGCTATCCGGCAAGAAGCAACCTCGAAGACGACCTCGCGGCCCGTTCGATCTATTGTCTGTGCGAAGGGGAAAAGCTCGTCGCGGTCGCAACCGCAATGCACTGTCCGGAACACGATGTCCTCCCCTGGAGTCCCGCGATCCAAAAGCCCTGCGACCTGATGCGGATCGGCGTTGCGCGCGATCATCAGGGACGCGGCATCGGAGCATTTCTTCTCCGGAAAATGATCGATGCTTCCCGGGACGCGGGATACGATGGCATGCGGATTCTCGTCTGCCAGACCAACCTCCCCGCGGTGAAGCTCTACCGGAACTTCGGAGCCCGCTACCGTGGAGAAACCACCGCATACGGAATTAACTGGTTCTGTTATGAAATCGTCTATTCCGAACTGGAACACCTGAAAGGAAACGAACTCTCATGAAACATGTCTTTCAATCTTTTTATCTGGATTCGCCGCTGGTCAGGGGACGCGTTTTCGATGTTTTCGAACCGGAAGAATTTACGCAGGACACCGCCATTTTCATTGTTCACGGCGGAGGCTGGCGCGCAGGAAGCCGCGAAGGATTTCATGAGATCATGCAGGCATACAATCAACGCGGCTATCTTGCGGCCTCCACCGACTACCGCCTTTCCGGAGTCAACGCGTTCGATCAACTCGAAGACATCCGGACCGCCTACGACCGTTTCGCCACCCTTCTGAAACAGAAGAACCGCCCCTTGAAAATCGCGGTCTACGGCGAATCCGCCGGAGCCCATCTGGCCTCCCTGCTGATCTGCGCCGCGCCCGGCGAATGCGGAGAGACCAATCATCTGGAAAACGAATGGGTGCGCCCGGCCTTCGGACTTCTTCAGGCCACACCGGCAACCTTTCTCCCGTGGGAAGACATCTTCCCGCAGATATGGGATTCCATGCAGAGTATCGCCGGAGCATCTTACAAGGAAGATCCGGAACGCTTCCGCCGTCTTTCGCTGGAGCATTTCATTCACGCCGGAAACCCGCCCATCTTTTTTCTGGAAGCGGAAAACGAGCATATGTTCCCCTCCTCCATGACGCTGGCACTGGTGAAAAAGCACCATGCGCTCGGCATTCCCTCCCGGTGGAAGGTCTACAAAAACATGGAACACGGCTTCTTCTACGCACTGAACAGGAAACAGCAGAGGGAAGCCCTTGAAGACATCCTGCTCTTTCTTCAGGGCAAACTCCCGAACTGATGGAACCTGCTGAAAAAGATTTCTTTCATTCCGCCTTGATTCGTACGGATGTATGAAATACTTCCCCGGACTTCAGACACTTCAACGGTGTCATCATTTCTGCGGTGGTGTTTTTTCCGATCCAGAAATAGAACTGATTGACTTCGCCGGAAGGCATGGAAAGAGTGATTGTCCGTCCGGATGTCCTGCTTTTCGCAACGACGCAGGAAGCTTGAACGGCTCCCGTCACTTTTGTCTTCTGGAAAGAAACCGGTTCATTTTTCCCGACTATGTATAGTTGTTCCGCCGGAACCGGAGGAATCGCTTTACCGTCCAGCAAAAGTTCAAGTTCGCTTGAAGGGACCACGCCGGAAAAAGGGAAATTGTGCGTCCAGAAAGAAACATTCCGGCTTTCCCCGGTCGTGTTTCTGAAAGAATATTCCGCGTCAATAACGGCTTCGCCGCCATGAACCGTCACGGTTTTTTCGAGGTCGATTTTCTGTGGATTGTTCCGGTATTTCAGCGACACGGCAATCGAGTTCCGGAGGGCGCGGACGCCGATCAATTCATAGTTTGCGTCGGACGACGTATATTTGGACATCGGCACCAGAAAATAGTCCCAGAGGAGGCCGCGATGTGATAAACTGATGTCTTGCGAAGGCACGGCAAAGGAAGTCTTCCCGACTGTCCACTGCTGGATGGAGCCGCCGCAAAGCGCCACGGAAACCGTCTGGGCGGGAGTCCGCACGGTGATCTCCGGGCGTCCATCGCCGTCAACATCGCTGAGGACCGCTTCCATGCCGTTCACACGAAGCGGCTTGAATCCCGTGCTGGAACCCGTTTTGAACAGGGATTCGTATTCCGTCCGGACCATTCGGGAATCCACCTCCTCCAGACCGTCCGGCAATCCGGTTTCCGCCGGAACGAAACGGAGAAACAGGACATCCTCCGGGTCGACTTTGAACATCAGCAGTCCGACCTCGTCCACCGTGAAACATTTCTTGTCGCCGTCGACAAACCGCCGCTTCCTGATCGGATCGTATACGGCAACCTTTTTCCCCGGCAGGGCCTTCCCGTCGGGAACCGCTGAAAAGTAAAGGGGTTCGCGCGGATGAAAGTTGAAGTTTGAAAGCACGCTTTCCTTCCCGCCGCGGTGCGCCCGGAATCCGAAAAACTCCTTCCAGTCGGGCAGAGTCATCACGCCTTCTTCCAACTTGAATTCCCGGTTCGGAAGACATTTCACCGTCCAGTTTTTCTCGTCTCTGGCTCCGGAAAGAAACAAGTCCTCGAATTCGGCGATTTCAGACATCGCCAGATTGATCCGGGGAAAGAAGGAACCGTCGATCTGGAGGCCCGGAAAAATGCACAGTCCGCGCGTTCCGGCGGTCGCGCCGGAAAGGATCATCTGTCGGAACTGTTGCGGGTTCAGCGTCTCCTCGTCGGTCGTGTAACTGCCCTGAAAAACATCATTGCGGCTGAGGGACGGCGTCATGAAAACAGGCTTATTAAGCGACTTCACATTGACGTCGATGAGGTCGAACGCCTTTTTCTTCAATACATGGTAGAAACTGGAAAAATGGGCGGCGATGCAATCCTCGTAAAGACGCGGGTCCTTGCACACCGAAGTAAACATCGTCTCGAATCCGGGTTTGTCAAATTCAACGGGATAATCATAGTCGATGACGATGAATCCGGGATTGTATTTTTTTGCGAGTTCCACGGTCAGACGGTTGACCCGCGCGGTCTGGTCACAGCGGAACGCCGCCCATTCCCGGGCGTATTTCCGGCGGATTTCGTCCGGAGCTGGTTTTGCACCGCCGGGAAGTGTGGCGTAAAAATTTTTCAGGCAGACCGGACAGTAACAGGAATCCATGGCCGCCCACGGTTCGTAATCCATGAGAATCCAGTCTCCGGCCTTCGCCCCCAGCCGTGTGAAAGTGTCGCGGAAAAGAGCTTCCAGTTTTTCCCGGAACAGCGGACTATCCACATAATATTCCGGACAGATGTTATGCGTGCCGGTCTTGCCGTTCCACTCAACGGCGTAACGTTTGTCCGGCAGTTTGTCCACCATCTTGCCGACAATCCGTTTCTGCGTATAATCCTGCATCGGACAGTGCATATTCCAGCCACGTTTTTCCAGAATTGCATCCAGTTTCCGCATCTCTGGCCGATAACTGCGTCCACGCGAGTTCAAAGCGGCTTCCTCGTATTTGGAGAGTGAACGCTGAAATAAAGCGGGGTCCGGAAAATTCATATCGTGATCGCTCCATGAATAAATCCGGAAGTTCTTCGGATTCTTCCGCTTCTCCAGCGGGGGCAGAACCCGGACGGTGAACTTCCGTAATGGAGAAGTTTTTTCCCCGTCTGTCAGGTAAAAATACGCTTCGAAGGCACGCGGAAAAGGGCCTTTCGGGTCCTCCGGCTCGAACGCGGCCACCAGTTGACGGCACCAGCGCCGGGTGGGTTCCATGAGGGAAAATGCGCCGGTTTTCCGATAGGAATAACGCTTGTAATCCATTCCGTCCCGGCGAACAGCCGTGATTTCCGGCGTCTCGCTTCGATACGCCTCCGGATGACTGCTGAAACACTCCGCCACTTTCAATCCGGCAGGCACTTCCAGCACGAAAGCAAGGTTTTTTGTTTCACCGCGATCCCCCCAGAAATCAAAGGAGAGAGGAACGGGGCTGTCCGCAATCGTGTTGAACAAATATCGTCCCTGATGAATGATCCTGTTTCCCTCCAGAGGGCTGGCGAAAACGGAAACCGGAAAACGGGCCGTCACGAGGTCTGCGGAAATGGTGCACAGCGAAGCCTCCAGAAAAGTGACGCTCCCCTTCCCCGCATTCAGCAGATACGGCCTGATTTTCTCCGTTCCGGACGGAACCCTGAAGTCAAGCGAAACCAGACTCCATGTCCCGGACACTTCGGAACGGGAAAGCTCTTCTCCCAGTTTTCTGTCATTTTTTCCGAAAAATTCCACCATCAGCGCCGCTTTTCCATCCCCGGACGTGCGGAACTTCGCCGACAGCCTCAATGCGGTTCCCGCGGGAAGGGTTTCCAACAGCAATACAGGTTCAATTCCGAAGCGCGCCCCGCCCGCTTTATAGACCAGTTCCACACCGTTCCGGGTCGGAGTCACCGTGTAGGTGCTTTCATTCGCGGGCCAGAACTTCACCTGCCAGTTTTCAGGAAGTTTTCCATTCTTCGTTCCCAGCCAGACGGTCCGGAGAAGTTCCAATCCCGGAAGCGGCTTTTCCAGCGTCTCCAGAGACGTCCGGATGTTCCGGAAGGAAA
>CAYWZD010000134.1:0-9230 GCA_964462755.1 uncultured Victivallales bacterium
TACCACATCACGCACTGCACCACGCTTTCGCTGGCTGATTCTGGCCGGTTTCATTCTGGCGGACGTGGCCAGCACTTCCATCATCCTGAAGTTGTCATTGATCAGTGCCGCGACGGTCAGACTGATGCCGTCGCTCTCCAGAATCCAATACAACCTTGCCGCGATCCGGCAATTGAATTTTTCTCTGGACAAGATTCTGAACGACACCAGAAACACGCCGAAGGAAATCCTTGCAGAAAGCAATGTGGCCCCGGTCGTGCTGACCCGGTCGATCACCGTCGAAAATCTTTCCTTCTCGTATGAAAAAAGCAGAGAGCCTGTCCTGCGGGGTATTTCGCTGGAGATTCCGGTCAATACATCCGTAGCGTTCGTCGGACGTACCGGATGCGGGAAAACCACGCTGGTGGACATCATTGCCGGACTGCTGGATCCGACATCGGGCCGTGTCCTTTCAGACGGACGCGACATCCACGAAAATCTGATCTCCTGGCGTCGCCAGATCGGTTACGTCCCCCAATTCATCCATATCCTCGACGACACGATCCTGGCAAATATCGCGTTTGCCGTGCCGACCGAACAGATCGACCGGCAGCGGGTGGATGTCTGCCTTGAAGTTGCACAGCTCAAGGAAGTCATTAACCGCTTTCCGGAAGGCCTCAACACAATCGTGGGCGAAAATGGAGTCAAATTGTCCGGCGGACAGCGACAGCGTCTGGGCATTGCGCGGGCGCTGTATCACAATCCGAAAATCCTGATTCTGGATGAGGCGACCAGCGCACTCGACAATGAAACGGAACGGGCCTTCGTCGAAGCCATCGCTGCGCTGCATGGGAAATTGACGATTCTGCTGGTGGCGCACCGCCTCAGCACCACCGAAGGATGCAGTCAGATCATCCGCCTCGATCAGACCGTGTAACGCCGCCCCTCCTCCGGGCGGAAAAGGGGAATCAGAAATAATCGGACGGAGGTTCCGGAATTTCCGGATCGACCTTTCCTATTTTCACCGCAATATATTCCGGTGTTTCGCAAATATACCCTTTGCGGGGATACTCGGGATGGTTTTCCATCAGCCGCAGGGCTTCCTTGTACATCCGGAATGTCCCATGGATCAGCGGATAGCCGCTGAGTTCGAAAAATTGATATAACCCCATCGGAACCATGGCGGACCAAACCAGATAGGGCTCCGCCACGGTTTGAACACGCCGGGCTTCCTTCAAAGGACTTCTCTTTGCATACAGACGGATTTTATTCAGGAACCCAAGCTCGGAATCGGACAGATAAGTCTCCTTCGAAACGACGGGCAGCCTACGGATCGACCCGATAAACACAACCGGCTTCTGATGAACCGGATACTCCCTTGCCAGATCCAGACCGATATTTTCAATCACCTTCCTTTCCATCTGGTAACGCAAGTCGTCCATATAGAACCATTTATTTGTCTCCTCGCACTGCCACAGAACCACTATGACGGCCAGAAGCCATGCCGCACCGGCAATTACCCGGGGCCCCCGCACCAGCCGGTCGAAAAGCAGCATGAAAGTCATTGCGGTGAAATAAGCGTAAACCTGGCACATCCGGTTTCCCGCCGCACTGAGCAGCAGAAAAGATATTGCCAGAAGGGAACCGATAATACCGGCGTAAATATAAAGATAAATCAGGCTCTTCCTTTTGACGGCCAAGACCATCAGCACGATCGTGCTGATCAGGAAAGCAATGACCAGTTCCGTGATCGGCATATAGAAAAATGCCCTCAAATAGTGGTCGATGACCCCATTGATCATTCCCCCGGTTTTGAACAGGATGACGGAATACGGATTCAACCATCCGATCTGATTGATGGATTGGGTATTGACCGCCGTGGCGGTCACGAGCATGACGAATTTCGACAGGATGAATTTCAGCACAACGGCAATGAACAGGATGGCAATGAAACTCAACGACTCCCGAAACAATTTTTTTCCGTCCGTCGCGGAAACCGTATACAACTGAAGGAACAAAATCGAAAATGAACCGATCAGAAACACCGGGAACAGAGATTCATACATCCCTCCGACCAGCACAAGGCACGCAACGGCCGCCGCCGCATGAACTTTGTTCCCGTCCTTCACGAACAGCCAGTTCTCCGTCAACGCGACGGCAGAAAGCAAGTATCCCAGACAAACCATCAGGTTCGCACCGTTATACGTGAATATTTCCACAATGAGAGGATAGGATACAAACAAACAAGCAAAAAAAGTGTAGCTGTTCCGGTTCAGCTTATCTTCCGTCACGGCTTTGAACAGCGCACATAATAATGCGGCCGCAATGACAAAGCAGATCACGGAGAGGAAATCAACAGAGAAAGGACGGAAACGAAGCACATGAAACAAGGCCTCAATCAATGGGGAAACATAGCGTCCCTGACCGAGAAGAGCCCCTTCCTTGAGGTAATGTTCCCACCACAGATCATCCATGCTTACAGACTGGTGGGTCATCACAAAACCGTAACACAGGCCGGCCACAATCAGCAGCGGAACAATAAACCGGGGCTGGAAAAGAAACTGTTTCGCGCAATCGTAAATATTTTCACGTCCGCTCTTGTTTCCCGCGTCCGACAGCTCACTCATCTGTCAATTCTCCGATATGTGTTATTTGTTCTCCGGCAGATCTGAAAGACTCAGTCAAAATTGATCCGCTCATCCTCGATGACAAGCGGGCGGTTCTTGACCTGCATCCATATTGCGCCGATATATTCCCCGACAACCCCTATAAAAATCAGCTGCACCGCGGAAAGGAAAAAAAGGCCGATCACCAGCGGGGCCAATCCAAGACTGAACGTGTCCCACCAGACCAGCTTCAGGACGAAATACACGGCGGCAATTCCGAAGCTGCAGAATCCCAGAAGAAGCCCCGCAAGAACCGCCATGCGCAGCGGAAGGAGAGTATGGTTCACGAACCCCGTCATCGCCATGTCATAAAGCGTAAAGAGGTTGTTCTTGGTAACTCCGTGCATCCGTTTGTCCTGAACAAACGGAACTTCCGCATGACGGAACCCGATCTCTCCGACCAGTCCGCGGAAATACGGATATACTTCATGGAATCGCCTCAAGGCCTCGATGAATTTCCGGTCATACAGGCCGAATCCGGTAAACCGCTGTATCACATTCTGCCCCGGGGAAAACTTCCTCAGAAGCCAGTAATACCCCATCCGCAGCCTTTCCACAAAAAAACCGGCGCGGGTCCCGGACCGCACTCCGCAAACAACCTGATAGCCTTCCTGATATTTTTTCATGAATTCAACCAGCATCTCGGGGGGTTCCTGGAGATCGCTGCACAGAAAAAAGGCCACATCCCCCGAAGAATTCAACAGCGCATTATATGGCGACCGGATATGCCCGAAATTATTGGCATTCAAGATTACTTTGAATTTTTTGTCGGAAGCGGCAATCTTCCGGAGAACATCCCGCGTTCCATCTGTCGAGCAATTGTCCGCCACCACAAATTCATAGTCGTATTCGGGAAACTTGGCAAGGACTTCCCGGGTCCGATCATAAAACAGGGGAATATTTTCCACTTCGTTGTAACAACCGGTGACAACGCTGATTAATTTTCTTCTTTCTCCCATAGGCCCTCCTTGATATAGTCTCTAAGATGAACCGTATTGGAGTAACCGCGAACGGATTCTGCCGGCATAATTTCCAGCCGCACCGTATTTCCGATCTTCTGAAAACACTGGAACCCGATCAGCAACTATTCAATAGTGTTCACGGACAAAAAGTAATCTACATCCGAAAGGGTGGATGTCAAATTTGATTTTTATAGTATTTATCATATCTCCATAGAAAGCATTTTTGTCTGAAAAATAAGAACTCCGCCATGATTGATGGATGGAAAATATCCTGTTTTCATGGCTCCAGAGTCATTCATTTTTTCCGAGCGGACACCGGTCAAATGTGAATTTTCTGGCTGCCGAAGTGATTTTGACGACTTTTTCAGAAAGTTCTCTTGACAAATCCAAAACATTGACTATACTAAAGAATATGAAATAATTTTCATAAAACATGGAACAATATGAAAAAAAAGATCATCCTTCCTGAAGATTCAGTCCGGCATTGCAGCGTATCCGAGCTGGCGAAAGCCTCCGGAGTATCGCCTGCGACGGTATCGCGCGTATTCAACAATCATCCGTATGTGGCGCCGGAAATCCGTCAGCGGGTGCGCGATGCGGCTTGTCGCCTTGGCTACAAACCCCGTCTTGCGCCGGACGCGCTGCATGCGGCAGTCATGCTTGAACGGATGGAGGAATCCCAGATGCAGAGTTATCTGAACAAGATGCTTTGCGCCCTTGCGGAAAGTTGTGAACGGCATAATGTGATGCTGGAAATCATCGGTTCCAACAGCTGGCATCTGCTCAATGAGAATTTCATCCGGGCGGCGATCTGCCTCAAACGCGTGCTGAGTCCCGAAACTTTGCGCGAAGCGCCGAACACTCATTTCATCTGTATGAATTTCATATATCCGGGATGCGCCAGCATCATGTCCGACGATGCCCAGGGAGTTGAACTGGCATTCCAATATCTCCGCCAGCGGGGACACCGCCGGATTGCGCTGGTGCTGCCCAACAACGACCCCAATGCCTCCGGCAAGCGGCGGTTCAACGCGTTTGCCTCCATCTTGAGCACGGAACAGCCGGGCGATCCTACGGACTGGACCGTATTTCTGGACAACACTCCGGTGGAAAGAGTCGCCCGGCTGATGCGTGCGCAGAACCCGGATGCCCTTCTGATCGCCGGCGAGGACATGGCTCTTCAGGTCAACTATGCCCTTTCCCTGCTGAATCTGAAAATCCCGGACGATCTGTCGCTCGTGGCATACGAGAATTTTCAGGCGTCGCGCTATATGACGCCTCCCCATACCACGGTCGTGCAGGACTTCGAAAATCTTGCCGAGCAGGCCATTGAATGCGTCATCAAGGTTCTTTCGGGCAAACTGGACCCGGAATCCGTGCGCGTGTCGCTTCCAAACCGGCTGATTGAGCGGGATTCGGTCCGGTGCCGGAATTGAACGGTACCTTCATAAGCATTGAAAAATAAAAAGAATATCGGAAAAGAAAATCAGCGACCCCCGGAAATAGGGAAAGAAACTTTTCTGCACGGGTTTTCTTTTCCCGCATATGGGACCTTTGAATTCAACTCGGAAAAATAAGGAGGGCATTGGAATGAAGTATCACCTGATTGCGATCCGCGGAAAACAGCGGAGGAAAGAATTCGGAAGAAAAGCGCGGAAGATTTCTTCCGCATCGGTATTCCAATTTACACTGATCGAACTTCTGGTTGTAATTGCAATCATTGCCATATTGGCGTCATTGCTGTTGCCCGCGCTGTCGAGGGCGCGGGCCATGGCGCAGGCGACCAGCTGTCGGAACAGTCTCCGGCAACTGGGCCTAGCCAACCACATGTATGCCGATGACTACAGCGATTTCTTCATTACTGTGGATAGGAATGGTTCCATCTGGTTTGATCTTGCAGGAGGCAAACAGTCGAAATTCCGCTATGTAAGCAATCCTGCAATATTGCGATGTCCTGGCAATTCGAAACTTCTTGCAAGCACCTCGTGGGGGAGAACCGACATCAAGCTCAACATCGGCTACAATGCGATTTTCGGGACCGATTACTGTGTTACGAATTATGGCTACAAAATCATTCCTCGAAGAGTTTACGGTCTGCCGAGATTATTTGTAATGGCTGCCGATGCCAACGTTGCAACCCTGCCGGGCGGCACCTGTTATCTGTCCGCCGATCTGGTCCCATATAACTCATTGTTCTTCGGAACTTCCGCTGGTTCCCCCGCCTCTTCCATGGCAAACCCCATCTATTACCGGCTCGGTTACGAATGGTGCTGCGACAATCTTGGTATGGTGCACGGCGGCATGGTAAATTTTCTCTTCAATGACGGGCATGCCGCTGCCATGAAACCGGTACGGCAGGGCCCCCTGTGGAGCGGAAAAACCTACTTTGAACCATGGAAATAAATGAAAGGATCATGATGAGAAAACTGTTCATCGCATTATTGACTGCCACGGGAATGCTGACGGGAGGGGCCGAACCCGCCGACAGCGGCAATCTGGCCGGCACGGCGAATTTTCAGACTTCCCTTGCGCCCTGGTCGGTTGCCAAATGGATCAAGGTCCGCGGGGAAGCGCACGCGCAAAACGGAGTCCTTGCACTAATCAATGCCGATTTCAAGCAGCGGACTGTCGTCTATCGTAAGTTCCCGGTGGAGCCCGGTCAGGCTTATCTGTTGAGCGTCCGGATGCGTGGCGTCATTGCGCCTGCGCCCGGCGAGTCCAAAACCGGAGCATGCCTTGACATCACCACGGACAATGGCCGAAAATATCTTGCAGGCGGCAGTGTGGCGGGACGTTTCAAGGCGGTTTCCGGAGAATTCGACTGGAAGGAATACCGCGTCGAGTTCGCCATCCCGGCGGGACAGAAGGAAATCGCCGTGCTTTTCCAGTTCTTCAACGCAACGGGCAAGGCGGAATTCCGGGACTTCGTTCTCGGCAGGAAAACAATGGAGAACCGCACCGGAGCCGCGGTCCGGCTGGTTTCATCGGTCTGGGACAATCACGTGGTCTATCTGGCCGCGAAGATGCCCGCGCCGCTCCTGGTCGACTTGCGGATGGCCCACCCGGACAAGGGGCTGAAAATCGAACTGGATCTTCCGTCCGGTGTAAAGGCTCTGGCCGGAGCTCCGTGGCGACTGTCCGGCAAGGATTCCTCCGGTCATCTGCGTTTCGAAGGTAACGCAATGAAAGCCGGACCGGCAAAGCGCGGCGGGTTTACGACGTATTATTTCGAACTTCCCTCCTCCTATACGGGAAGTCTTCTGCCGGATACGCTCCGCTGGCAGAACTACTATCGGATTTACATTCAGGGGGATACTCCCAAAAAGGACCTTCATGCTTTCCTGCGAATTGTCGATAAGTCTGGCAAGTCCTTCACAGAACTGCCGTTTACTCTTCAAGTCGGTTCGGAACTGCCGCCGGTTCCGGTTCCGCTCGAACGGTTCCAGTTTCATATCACCTATCTCGACGCATTGCACGCTCCCCTGCCGGAAATACGCGACTTCTACACGAAACTCTGGCTTACGCTTGCCAAACGGCCTTCGACTTCGCCGGTTTTCCGGTTCGACGAAATGCCGGACGAGATTCAGAACAGTATCCGCAACAAATTCAGCATGGTGGTTTTCTTCGCCTGCACACCGACTTCAATTCTGGGGCTTGACGTGCCATTGCCTCCTGAAATGCCGAAACTGGTTTATGACACCGGAAAAATCAATCCAAATCTGCCATGTCCCCGCGAAAGCGGCAATCCCGGCAGTCCGCTCTGGACAAAATATACTGTCAACAAAATCCGCTCCATGCTCAAAAATGTCCAGCCGGACTCACCGCTGATGTTCGATTACGAACCCGGAACTCCGTTGAACCACTGTTTCTGCGAGGCCTGCCGAAAGGAATTCTCCGAATCCGTCAAGGCCTCCGGAACGCTTTCCGCCGATGAGATTCGGATGAAATATCCAAACCAATGGTTGCAATACCGTGTAAAGCAAAATGCAAAAATCGCCGAAAATTTCGCGCTCACGGTCAAGAAATATTTTCCGGGCCATCCGGCATATCTCTGCGCAGATCCTCTTCATGCCGACAATCCGAAAGGGTACAGCGACTGGTGCGGCCTCGATCCACGGCTCAACGATCGGGGCAATTATTCTCTTTTCATGAATATGTTTTATCATCAGGGGAGTTATTTTTACGACAATGTCGCACTCAATGCGGCAAAGATCAAGACTTCAACCTTTCCTCTTGTGGACCCGACCGAACGTATGGAGATGTATTATCGGCGCTATACTCCGGACGGCATCACCCTGGACATGCTTGCCGCCGCGGCTCTGGGGTGCCCCGGGTTCGGGTTCTGGCCTTATGACGACTTCGACGCCCGCTATCTGAAAGCGATCATCCGGGGAGTGAATTTGATCGCCCCGAACGAAAAATTCTACCGCGGCGGAGTGGATGTCTCCCGCGAACTGAAGCTCGATGTGCTCAACAGGACCGAATTCGAGTTCACGGACGGTTCGCTGGTCAAAAAAGTCCGCCTTCCCGATCTTGACCGTAATTTGTGTTTTCGGATGCACCGCTGCGATGACGAGTATCTGGTGACGGTTTTCAACTATGACGCGGACAACCCGCTGATCTGCGAGGCGGCGATTCCCGAGCTTGCCGGACAGGGATATAAGGTTTACGCGGTCGAACCCGCCCTGAAGCTGGAAAAGGCTTCCGGCGACCGGTTCCGGTTCGAAGTCGCACCGGCTTCGGCCGGATTGTTCCGGCTTGCGCGCCGCGAACTGCCGGGCATGGGGACTCTTCCCGCCGGGGGAGTCGAAAAGAAGCTGGCAGAATTCAATAAACGCATCCGGGAACTGCATCAGTTCAATCACGTCCGGGAGGGACGTCTTTTTGCAGGTTGGGGGATTCTGCCAGATCTGAACAAACCTCTGATCAAACTTTCTGATGGCAGACAAAGCCTCTACATCGATCCGGTTGAAAACGGCCGGATCGTCGGCTGTTTCATCGACAGTGTTCAGGACATTCTGGCTGAAAAAAATCATCGCGGCATGCTCGACGAACTGAATATTTACCGCAATGTGCAACCACTGCATTATCGTCTGGATACCCTGAAAATTATTACCGGCGCACCCGAAGTCACCCTTCGCGCGACCGTCCCGCTTCCAGATACCGCCGAACCCGATCCGAAAGCGCCGTCCGGGCTGGAAATCATCAAGAAAGTCCGTCTTGAAAACAGCCGGATCGTATCGGAATACACGATCCTCAATCCTGTCTCCACCCGGCGTGTCATTCCCGCTGGAGCCCGGATTCGACATTGGGCGCGTCTCGGCGCGGAGAACGGGAAAACGAGCTGCGCCGCCAATTGGATACTGGCGCAGGAAACTGGAAAAACATTGGTTGGAGGAAATCGGGCCGGCGGGGAGAGCGAACTGATTTTCCTGAGTTCGCACGCTACCGGGGTTCCCGGAGAATTCCACCTCCGGCCGCAACCGGAACGATGTTCAGAGGCCCCGTTGAAGCTGGCCGTACGGGACGGTTCCACGGGAATTGGAATCGATCTGAAACCGGCGGAAACCGCCGCGGGATTTTACACATGGTGGTCGCCGGGCAGTCCGGCGACCATTGAGCC